>NZ_JBFPEZ010000061.1:0-4185 GCF_040838225.1 Xenorhabdus sp. SGI246 | reverse complement strand
GGGTTAATTAGGCGCTTACGAACAAAAACAACAGGCCGAAAAAAAAGCTCAATTAGAAAGAGCAGCCAGAGTGGAAAGAGAAAGAAAGCAAAGAGAAGCGGCTGCCAGAGCAGAGAAAATCAGAAAGCAAGAAGCGACCCGCAACGCTGAAAAACAAAGAGTGCTGGCTGAAGCAGCAGCAGATAAGAAACGGGAGCAGGCTTATGAAGATGAGCTACGCAAACTTGATATAGAGATGAAAAAACTTGAACTAGAAAAACGTTCAGCCAGAGCGAAACGTGAAAATGAGTTCATTGATCAAGAACTAAAAACCCAGGCAGCGAAAACAGATGTTATCCAATCAGAAGCTGATGCCAATCGTAATTTATCATCGGGCGCTAAGTCTCTGTTAGAAAGCGAAGGCAAAGCCAGAGAGCAAAAATCCAGTGGTTGGTTTAAGTAAAAACCAACAGGAGTTAAAAACGATTAACTCAGTAGTCACTAACATCTAATATCTCCGAAAAATGGTTAAGATGTACCGACACTAATCGATACATCTTAATTTTCAATAAAATAATTAACTCCATGAACCCGATCCACTACCGATACCTGATACAAGGGAAAGTGCACCACCAGAAAATTGACCAAGCACTTCTCTATGTAAACTAAAGAACCAGATAAAAAGAGTTAAAGGTGTTGCTTGAAATATAAAACTTGTAGTATCAGAATAAAGTTTGTCTAAATCATCTGTATAAACATAGCCAAGCACAGAACCTATTCCAGGAGAAGTCCATCCTCCTGCATTCCCTTGAAAATGTTTTTTATCACTATTTATAATGATGTCAAACCGTATATAAAAAGCAAGACTTTCTACAGTACCTACAGCCCCCAGAGATACATTTCTTTCATTTTCCTGAACAAATATTTTTTCTACAATATCATCAATAATACTGGGTTCCAATTTACCTTCCATATCTTTTTTAAGATCTTCAATAATTTTGAGATCTATTGCATTTTCTTTTACTTTACTCATAACATATACCTCTATATTAAATAAAAAACAAAAAACAAAAAACTTTCTTTTCACACTGCGAGTGTGAAGTATCCAGTCAATTACTGTAAGTAATTTAAAGTTATTTATTAAAATAATGTTCTTCTATTACTACAGTATCGTAAATTATCCATAATATACTAAATATCATTTTACTATATTAAATAATATTCTAAGTATAAATGATAATAATAACTTTTAATTTCCTAAAAATAGAAACCAAAACTCTTCATGTTAATCCATCATGAATCTATCGCCTGAAATACTTTATATTATAACAATTAATAAATCATCCTTTTAAAATTCAACACTTATACTGAGCATCTTATTAAATAAGATATTTAAAGCATATTATCTATTGATTTTTTTAACAAAAAAGCTAGTTTCTATTAGGTGTTAAAAATACCCCCTTTATATCAATCAGGCATAGAAAAAAACACTAAAGGAGATCTTAATGATAGATAAAAAACCATCCCTTTCTGAAAAAATATATCCTCTGTGGGGAAATAATGACGCTCCATTATTAATCGTCCTTGGCCAATCAAACAGTTATGGACATGGTACTGAATTATCATCAGATGAAGCAATTATTCAGAGTTTAGAAAACGTATTTACCTTATCCCTGCCAGAAGTTTATAGCGTTAATTTTTCCACAATTAATTGGGTGAAGTTAACCAGTTTTGGTCATGCCAATATCGGTGCTCCCAGCGGTCTGCCACGTGGTAATCAGGATCACCCTGTCAATCTCGCAAATCGTTTCGCCCGCCACTGGCAAAATCATATCGACGCAGGTAACACACTTAATTTGCCTGATCTTTATGTCGTTCTGATGGGTTATGGCAGGCAGGGTATGTATTTGCCTGATATTCCTGATAATCGCTGGGCACCAGAGCGAGATCCTGACGATGTGGAATCTCTCTATCCCCGCGCCGTCAGAACATTACGTATGGCGGTTAATTCCCTGCGTAAAATGGGTAAAAACCCTCGTATACTAGCTGTTCATTGGAATCAGTGGGAAGCAGAAACTGAAAGTTTAGCGGCAGCAAAAGCATCAGAGATGAATTTTATCCGTATTATCACTGGCCTCAGTGATGCCATAGGCTCCCGCAATATACCGTGGCGATTTTATTACCCACTTTCAGTTTGGTTTGATCCCATTAATATCAGTTACGTAACCGAGGCAATTAATAGTGTTATCGCCGCCAATCCTGAATACCGAACACTGGTTGATGCCAGAAATGCCCCAAACTACAACGGCATAGCCACTCAATTTGGCGTATTTATCTCCGATGATATGCATTACAACGGAGAAACCCAGAAATGGTTTGCTCAGCAGGAATGGGAACGAATTTTAGCTGGTTATCAGGGTATTGAATTGTGAAGTAGATGGCATCGTGATTACAAAAATATGGCGGTTTAACTTATACCCGTCGTCTTTCAAGTTGCCTTTTGAAATCCATAGGGTATATACCGCCTATATGCCAACACCAAATTTCTGCTGAACCGCAGCACACACCGGTACGGGTACGAGTGCTATCTGCCAGTAAAGCTGCAATTGCAGATACTCTTTTTTCAAGGTTGAATTCATTCATATTCAAATGATTACGGAAGTAAAAATAAACCCCCAAAGGTATATCAACGTTACCCACTCTTCAATAGAGAGGGGCTATCGTTCTACTATCGGTTTTGACATTGATCTTAACGTATAGCACTATTAATAAGTTCTAATAAATAAGCTCTAATCAATAAGCTCTAAATCACATTACAATAAATACACCTTATTAATCAATTAGCTGATTCTATGACTAAACTTTACAATTATAACCCTCTTGTCACCATCAAAAGCGGCTCTCAAACTGATTCACCCTTCTTTTGTATTCCAGGTGCAGGAGCCAGCGCTTTCAGTCTCCTTGAGCTTGCTTTATCATTCCCGCCATCTTTGCCTGTTTATGCTTTACAATCACGTGGGTTGGTCGATCCCAAACTGCCGCCCCATTCCAGTGTCAATGTGATGGCTCGTGATTACATTCAGGCTATCCGCCAAGTACAGCCGACAGGTCCCTATCACTTATTAGGGCACTCCTTTGGTGGTTGGGTTGCCTTCGAGATTGCATTGCAGCTACTGGAACAAGGAGAACAAATTACTGATCTTATTCTCATTGATACCGAAGCACCTGACCCACAAGGTTGCAAATCCAAGTCTTTCGGCCGTATCGAAACATTGATGGAATTAATTAAAATCTACAACATGATACTCAATCAGCCACTGCCGCTTACGAGAAAAGATTTTGAGGGGCAGTCTGAAAGTGAGCAACTCCAGTGTCTGTATCAGGAACTGATACGCTCCGGGTTATTCACTACTCATTCATCAATATCCCTGTTACAAGGTATTGTTCAGGTTATGCAGGCCAACCTGAATACATGCTATACACCTCATACTCACTATAACGGCTTAGTACATTTGATTAATGCCAAAGAAGAAGATATGCAAGAAACACAAGGCCATATCACCCGCTGGAAAACACATGTCACTCAGTTAAACACAATGCTGGCACCCGGCAATCATATGACCATGTTGTCTATGCCAAATGTTAAAATAACGCGATGCTCGACTTTCGTGGTGAGTTGAAATGACATAGCCGCTCCCCTTTATAACTTTAAGTCGCCAAACTGAGAGAAATAAAGGAACAAAGGCTATGTCACAGCAAGATTTTATCATTTGGGTGTTTTGTTGGGTAGACGATAATTTAACAGCGTTACAGCAAGACACACGATTGAGGAGCCGGGGGATCCCACCTAAGCTGAGTGATGCGGAAGTCATCACGATGGAAGTGATGGGTGAATTCTTAGAGTTTTCAACAGATAAAGGAATTTGGACGTATTTTTGTGACCACTGGCGTGAGTGGTTTCCAGGACTCGGTTCACGTGCCAATTTTGCTAAACAGGCTTCAAATCTTTGGGTTGTTAAACAAAAATTGCAAGAAAAGCTGGCGAGATTATTAGGTGCATTAGACAGGCCAGTACATATCATCGACGGATTTCCGCTGCCCGTCTGTGGATTCAAAAGAGCGAAAGGCAGTGCCAATTTTAAAGGACAAGCCGATTATGGATACTGTGCCGCCAAGAACGAAACTTACTACGGCTTTAAAGGAATG
>NZ_JBFPEZ010000060.1:0-20332 GCF_040838225.1 Xenorhabdus sp. SGI246 | reverse complement strand
ATAATTAAGGGACACAACCTATTACTCAACAAACTTCCCCCCAACAAAAAACTAAGCATAATCCTTTTTGTTAGCACGGCTTTTTTGGTTTTTGGTGAAAACACCGTTTTATACTGTGACATGCCATTCGTCCTATTTTTTATTGTTAGTGAGACAAAGTGAAATCAATTGGCAGTTCAACTGTAACACTGCCATTGGTTAAAATAACATCAGACGGAGCGGGTAAAGGCTGCGCTCTTTCCAATACAAGCCTTGCTTCTCTGTCAAGTGAGTTCGTCCCGGAACGTCTTACTAATTCACTATCAATTACTGTCCCAAATTGATTAACTGTAAATTTCACCATTGGACGCCCTGTCCGTTTTCTTCTCTGGGCATCCGCCGGATATCTTTTATAACGGTTTAAATGACCACTAACCTCAGCCTGCCAGACTGCTTTTGCATCAGCAACTGCATCCGAGTTGCTTTCATAAGAGGCGGCTGTTCGGGAAGTCACATTATCCGCTGTAGCGCTACTGGTTGTTGGCGCTGAACTACTCTGGGATTTTTCACTTTCCTGCTCTTTTTGTTTTTTCTTTGGCTTATGAACTAAAATCTGTGCTTCTTCATTCACCGCCAATTTGGGCATACTGATTTCATCAACTTTGCTTTCCTGCTGATGGCTGGCAACAGATAATAATTGTTCAATACCGATTGGCTGTTTTTCGACCTTACGTATTGCTTCTGTCTGTAGTGATACTTCCATCATAACCGCAGGTGGAGGCAAAAATTCCTCAAGATCAAGCTCCTGTGGTTTATAAATCAACCATCCAACCAATA
The DNA here is from genome assembly GCF_040838225.1 of Xenorhabdus sp. SGI246. Taxonomy (NCBI): domain Bacteria; kingdom Pseudomonadati; phylum Pseudomonadota; class Gammaproteobacteria; order Enterobacterales; family Morganellaceae; genus Xenorhabdus; species Xenorhabdus sp. SGI246. The sequence continues at coordinate 19,516 of NZ_JBFPEZ010000060.1, read as the reverse complement.
AGGCATGAAGTGTGATAGCAGCGAGAAAAGATTTTGTCACGTGACCAACGTGAGTGGTTTGATACGTTGTATACGTCAACATTTTTTATGGCACATTATGTCAAAAATAAATGCAGATAATGATAATCAATTGAATATATAAATGAAAACTATTTTTATTTATTAAGTTCACCACATCCTTGTGATAGTTACAACTAATTAGTTACGTTGCTGGTCACTTTAGGGGTAAACCAGACAAAATCAGCATATTCGTTATTCAAAGAAACCCCTTGTTCAGCGATAACAAGCACAACAATCCGTTCATTGGGTGCTATTTTTTTCACATGCTGAGGTATTCCCATCGTTTTTACGGCGTGATACCCTCCTGCAAATAACAACGCTGGTGATGGTGCTTTAACCCATTGTTCTGCCATTCGTTGATCACGTAATTGCTGAATTTTGCTCATAGCAGAGAGAAGTAGTTCATCCATATTTCCACCATGGGAGTTTTTGATAGTTTCATCAATACGTTTTTTGACATCATCAGAGACGAGTGAAGTTCTATCTCCAGCCCTGTAATTTTTGTATGCCTGATCGACTTCACTACGATCCAAGTTTGCCGCTAACAATGGGTAAGGTGCTTTCATCAGCTCCACAACCAGTTTTCCATATAACTCCCAAGGCCAGCCTTGCTGCCACGCTAATAGATTTTTAATGCGTTCATCTCTGACTATTGGATTTCCCTGCAACCAGCTTTTCACTTTGTTCACTTTCTCTTGCTGGTCTGGGTTTATCATTTCCAGTAATACAGAGCCATGAGGGCGTTTTTGCTCAAGTTGTTGAACCAGCCATAACTCGATTTGATGGTGATAAGGGTTATCGTGTTTTTCACCTACAATGATTCTGGGATAGGTTGCCAATTGTTCGAGCAATTCATCAGAAGTGATAGATTTGCCTGCGTTCATATCAAGCAAAACACCCGATTGTGTTAACTCACGGGGAAGAGATTGTTTTACTTCTTGAGAGTTATATTGAGTGGTAGTCAGTGATGTTGCACAACCACCAAGCAGGAAAGCACATACCAAAAAAGTTGTTTTTATACAGATAGATGTTTTCATTGATCTTCATTATCACATAAAAAATTTCCCTGCATATTATAGATAATGAGAATTATTTACAAATAAAATACCCTGCCAGGCAAAGGCCCGGCAGAGCTGCTTACTTATTCATGCTGTTTATTACTTCAACCAGAATATTAATCCGAATGAGTTATAGAGGGTCGGTTTGTGCTTCAACCGCGGCCAATGCCACCATGTTAACAATGCGACGAACAGAGGCGATCGGGGTCAGTACGTGTACTGGCTTTGAGACCCCCATCAATACCGGGCCAACCGTTACACCATCTGAGCCGGTAACACGCAATAGGTTATAACTAATACGTGCCGCTTCCATATTCGGCATAATCAACAGGTTAGCTGAACCTTTTAATGGACTGTCAGGCATGATGTCACGACGAATACTTTCTACTAAGGCTGCATCCCCATGCATTTCACCGTCAATTTCCAGTGACGGAGCCATTTGCTGTACCAGTTCCAGCGTCTTACGCATTTTTTGTGCAGAAGCACAATCAGAAGAACCAAAACTGGAACGCGATAATAAAGCAACCTTTGGTTCAATACCGAAGCGACGTACAGTTTCAGCCGCCATCAGTGTGATTTCAGCCAATTCCTCTGGAGTTGGATCTTCATTAACATAAGTGTCAGCAATAAAGGTATTCCCCATTGGCAACAATAAGGCATTCATTGCACCGGCTGTGCACGCCCCTTGACGGAAACCAAAGACATCTTTTATCACTTGGTAGTGTTCACCATAGCTGCCAACCGTACCACAAATTAGGCCATCCGCTTCACCACGATGTACCATGATGGCCCCGATCAATGTCGGATTACCAATCACTGCGCGACGAGCCTGTTCCTGAGAAACACCACGACGTTTCATCAGTTGGTAATATTCCTGCCAGTATTCTTTGAAGCGTGGGTCATTTTCGTTGTTGACCACTTCAAAATCTTTACCGGCTTCAATGTGAAGCCCTTGCTTTTTGATACGCATCTCAATCACACTTGGGCGACCAATCAGAACAGGGAATGCCAATCCGAGAGATACGAGTTCCTGAGTTGCATGCAGCACCCGAATATCTTCCCCTTCCGCCAATACAATGCGTTTCTTCTCTTTTTTCGCCTGAGCGAAAATCGGCTTCATAAATAAGTTGGTTTTGTAGACAAACTCACTCAGTTTTTCAATATAAGCGCCAAAATCAGTAATAGGACGTGTTGCAACACCAGAGTCCATCGCTGCTTTCGCTACAGCAGGCGCAATTTTTACAATCAGTCGTGGATCAAATGGCTTCGGTATGATGTATTCAGGGCCAAAGAACAGATCCTGATCGCCATATGCAGAAGCAACTTCCTGACTCTGTTCAGCCAATGCCAGATCTGCAATTGCATGTACACAGGCCAGCTTCATCTCTTCATTAATGGTTGTTGCACCAACATCCAGTGCACCACGGAAGATGAATGGGAAGCAGAGTACGTTGTTAACTTGATTAGGATAATCAGAACGGCCTGTACAAATAATTGCGTCAGGACGCACAGCTTTTGCCAGTGGTGGCAAGATCTCAGGTTCTGGATTTGCCAAAGCCATAATGAGTGGATCTTTCGCCATAGTTTTGACCATCTCTGGTGTCAGAACACCCGGCCCGGAACATCCGAGGAAAATATCAGCATCGGGAATGACATCAGCAAGTGTGCGGCTACCGTTATCTTCAATAGCATAATCAGCTTTGGTTTTTTCCATGTTTTCTTCGCGACCACGATAGATAACACCTTTCGAGTCACAAACGACAATATTTTCACGTTTTAAGCCCAAAGCCACCAGCAGATTCATACAGGCAATGGATGCCGCACCCGCACCAGACACCACCATACGTACTTTACTGATATCTTTATTAACAACGCGCAGCCCGTTAAGTACTGCCGCAGTACAGATAATTGCCGTACCATGCTGGTCATCATGGAATACAGGAATTTTCATCCGCTCACGAAGTTTCTGTTCAATGTAGAAACATTCTGGCGCTTTGATGTCTTCAAGGTTGATACCACCAAAAGTCGGCTCCAACGCCGCAATGATATCGATTAATTTATCAGGATTGGACTCATCAATTTCAATGTCAAAAACATCAATGCCGGAGAATTTTTTAAATAGCACCCCCTTTCCTTCCATGACAGGTTTACCCGCCAGTGCCCCGATATTACCCAACCCCAATACAGCACTACCATTGGAGATAACAGCCACCAGATTACCACGTGCAGTATATTTATAAGCCGCCAATGGATTTTCTGCTATTTCAAGACAAGGAGCTGCGACACCTGGCGAATATGCTAACGCTAAATCACGCTGTGTAGTCAGCGGCTTAGTCGGAGTAACAGTGATTTTCCCCGGTTGCGGGAATTCATGAAAATCAAGGGCACTTTGTTTTAATTTTTCGTCCATCGTCTGATCCTTTGTGAGTCATGTCTAAGTAAAAATCTGCTCAGTATAATAGTTAAGGAAGGTTAGATCATGATACTAACAATATTTTTGTTAATAGCCACCGAATGCCCGATCATAAAATGATCTATTAATGGTTTCATATTAGCCAATATTATATAGAAATACCTCAATTATACTCATATAGAGGTATTCCCATTTTCCATTCATTAATAACTCACTAAATTAATTAAGAGAGACATCTAAGAAACAACTTAAAATGAGTTTACAAAAACAAAACTTAATCTATAAAATAATCGTAGTCATTTGATTTAGAAAATTATTAGCAATTAGGGAAACTCATTTTCTTACGCTTGTGAATTTTATTTCACCTAAATGAATAAACCTGTTTGCGATATTTCTTTTTTTATATCAGGATATATTTTCAGGATCTCTATTATAGATGATTCAATATACTCCATAAAAATCACACAGCTATTTAACATAAAGCAGAATTCTGTTTTTTTTATGTTTTATCAAAACATAAGATCTGCATTTCTATTATGGGAGAAGGAACATGCATAATCATACAGTCATGATAGTCGATAATCATCCTATCATTCGTCATGGTTTAAAAGGGTTGATTGAATCAGAGCGCGAACTCATTGTGACTGCTGAGACAGATAACGGCGAAGATGCCATTAATATCGCTTGTCAAATAAAACCAGATATTATTTTAATGGGTTTGGAAATCAACGGCTTTTCCGGGATTGATACGATTAAGTCGCTTCGCCGCAAAGGGCTTGATTCCTACGTTCTGGTACTTTCTGATTCAGCTAGCCGAAGCGATGTTTATGATGCTGTTGATGCAGGTGCGAATGGTTATTTATTAAAAGATATTGAACTATCCCCCCTGCTGGTTAACATAAAAAAAGCGGTAAGTGGGCAAGCAGTATACAGTGAAAAAGTTTACCAATATTTATCTACTCGTCATCTTTATGTTGATCCTTTATCAAAATTAACTAAACGTGAATTAGACGTTTTAAAAGAAATCTCAGAAGGAATGACGAATAAAGAAATTGCTGATTTTCTTTTTATCTCAGAAGAGACTGTGAAAGTTCATACTCGTAACCTATTGAAAAAACTTAAATCCCGTTCCCGTCTCGAAGCTACCATCATCTATCTGAAACATAGAAAAGCAGATTTAATATAACACTTGATAGTCAATCTCTATAATAGAGAGACACAATTTCCCTGTTGATAAAAATCAGGGAAATTGTGAATTAAATCAGATAAAAGTTAATTATAATTAATTCAATATAATTCATAGTCAATTATATTATAATAAATACAATTATTGTATTTATTCGAAACTAATATTTTGTAATTAATTTATTTATGAAATATATATATGGAAATTATGCCTAATGGTTCTTAAATTACCGTATGTTGTTGAATGAGTATAAGCAAACAAAACACTATTTGACAAACTTTGACAAACAACCAGGTAAAATACAGAGTTTAATTCAACCAGAGTATATGAAAGGTTCGTGTTATCTGGATAAAATGGCAAATTTGCCGCATCATACCCAATGAACTTCAAGATGCGACCAGCAAAGCGGCAACCTGGCAGATGACAAGTATATGCCGGATGTGTAAACAAAATTAAGGATCTCATAATGTCAGATACCACTCCTCAAAAAACATTCACTCTGTACGGTATCAAAAATTGCGATACGGTGAAGAAAGCACGTCGTTGGTTAGAAGATCAAGAGATCCCATATCAATTCCATGATTACCGTGTTGATGGCTTATCCCCGGAACTACTGCAAATATTCATTGAACAAGTAGGTTGGGAAGCTTTACTGAATACTCGTGGCACAACCTGGCGCAAATTGACTGATGAGCAGAAATCCATTATCAACAACGCTGAAACAGCTAAGTCACTGATGCTGGAACAGCCCGCTATCATTAAACGCCCACTGTTAGTTTCAAAATCAGTAACCTCAAAACCATCAGCAACAGAAAGCTACTTACTGGGTTTCAAGGCTGAACAATACCAACAGTTTTTTTCTCATGACTGTTCTCTTACGGCTAAATAAGGGCTTACTAATGACTTGTCCAGTGATTGAACTGACCCAGGAATTAATTAAGCGGCCTTCCGTCAGCCCCGATGATCAGGGCTGTCAGGAACTTTTGATCCAACGTCTGCAAAATGTGGGGTTTACAATAGAAAGGATGCCTTTCGGTGATACTCTGAATTTCTGGGCCTATCGTGGAAGCGGGGTAACCTTCGCCCTCGCAGGGCATACTGACGTTGTCCCCGCGGGTGATACCTCAGAATGGCAAAGCCCACCATTCGAGCCAATTATCCGTGACGGTATGTTGTATGGCCGTGGTGCAACAGATATGAAAGGCTCCCTGGCTGCGATGGTAGTTGCAGCAGAACGCTTTGTTACTGATAACCCTAATCATCAGGGCCGCCTTGCTTTTTTGATTACATCAGATGAAGAAGCTAATGCAGTAAATGGCACTGTCAAAGTTGTTGAAACATTAATGTCACGCCATGAACGACTGGATTATTGCCTGGTGGGCGAGCCTTCCAGCCAGAAACGTCTCGGTGATACGATCAAAAATGGACGCCGTGGTTCCCTGACCGCCAATGTAACCATTCACGGTGTTCAAGGGCATGTTGCATATCCTCAATTCGCTGATAATCCTATTCACCATTCCCTCCCCTTCCTACAGGAGTTAGTTAACACTCAATGGGACGACGGTAATGAATTCTTCCCTGCCACCAGTATGCAAATCGTGAATATTCTGGCAGGTACGGGAAGCAATAATGTCATACCGGGTAAATTGCAGGTTCAGTTTAATTTCCGTTTTAGTACCGAGCTGACAGACACCGAGATCCGCCAGCTGGTCGAAGACATGCTGAAAAAATATGAGCTAACACATGAAATCGAATGGTGGTTATCCGGTCAGCCTTTCCTGACCTGTAAAGGAGAACTTGTTGATGTTACGGTTGAAGCCATCAAACATTATTGCGGATATCAGCCAGAATTATCGACAAGCGGCGGCACATCTGATGGACGTTTTATTGCCCAAATGGGCGGGCAGGTTGTGGAATTGGGGCCTATTAATGCAACTATTCACAAAACAAATGAGTGTGTCAGCCTGTCTGATTTACAGGAATTAAGCCTGATCTATCAACGTATCATGGAGCAATTAATCAAATGATGACGCCTGAAATGCTGACGGGTGTATCAACAGATCACTTGGTGACACTATCTGGTAATCATCGCTTACAATTTGACGCCACCAAAGCATTCCTTGCTATGCAACGAGACGCTGCCAGAGCAGGTTTTAAGTTACAGCCCGCCAGTTCTTTTCGTGATTTCACACGCCAACAAACTATCTGGAATGAAAAATTTCGCGGTCAACGACCGGTATTAGATGTCAACAGCCAGCTTCTTGATATTACTCAAATGACTGAAGGAGAAATTTGCGAAGCTATTCTCCGTTGGTCTGCCTTACCGGGAGCCAGCCGTCATCATTGGGGAACTGAGCTGGATATTTATGATCCTTTTCTGTTACCACAAGGCAAACAGTTATTATTGGAACCGTGGGAATATGAAGATGGTGGTTATTTTGAACCACTATCACATTGGTTAACAGAAAATATGTCACGCTATGATTTCTATCGGCCATTTACCCATGCCACGGTGCGAGGTGTAGCTTATGAACCATGGCATATTAGTTACTGGCCGCTATCTCACGAAGCCGAATGTTTATTCAATGAGCAAATTTTATTAGATGTTTGGCAGGATCGTGACATTGCCGGCGTTAACTGGTTGACTGGAAACCTCTCCTATATTTTTGAAAAATATATCAAAATAACAGAAGAGGTTTAAGGTCAATCACAATATCAGAGGAGCCTGTTATGCACTGGCTAACGGATTATTGGTGGGTAATTCTGTTGTTACTCGCAGGTATTATTATCAATGCGATAAAAGAACTGAGCCGTATCAATACAAAGCGTTTTTTGGATAACAAACCTGAACTCCCTCCTCACCGGGATCTTAACGCTGCATGGGATGATGAGGACGACTGGCCTCAAACGGATGGCAAGAAGACAAATCACAAGAAATAACCCGACCTTCCCATTGCCTGGCAAGTATTTCATCAATACTTGCCAATGCACTTGCTGTCTCTTCTCGCCACCGTTTTAACAACGCCTTACGTCCATTCAAAGACAAATCACTCACACATTGCTCAATATCTATCTTCTGTTGGAGATGTTTTCTCAATGCAGGCAGAGCCAGATCATTTGCTAACAATAAGCGTTGCAAAGCAAAATAAGAAGCGGATAAAGGACGATGTGCAAATGCAAAACCAGCCAGTTCTTGCCAATCATTCTCATTAAGTTGGCTATCATCTTGATGCGCAATAGGCAAAACAAACCCAATTAATGGCTCCAACCAATTCGCATCACGGGATAATTGTTGCTGTGCAGACTGAGCAAGCCACATCCCTTGTTCACTCAACGGCAAAATTGCCATCGCGGTATAGCAACCACTGCTCGCTTCAAGGTGTGTTCCCATCCGCACTAACCGAAAACCGCACTTTTGCCAAAGTGCCCAAAGTTCAGCAGTGTAACCAAAACTGACCGACAAGAAGTCCAGATTTTGCTCGTGTGCGGCCTGACATTGTTGAGTAATCAACCCCTGCGCGATGCCAAGACGACGATATTGTGCTTGTACAGCAATGCGACTGACTCTTTGTGACCGCATTGTAGCAGCCAGAGGAAAACCACTGTGCGCAGCCAGCGATTGAGCCACCAGATTTCCCCTTGGACGACGGCGGCCAGCCCATATCTCATGCGCCAGTGCCGGTGACAACCCTCCTTCATTCACCATCCACAGTGCACCAATCAGTTGTGGGTTATCATACACAACACAAGAAGACATAGCAGCCAGAAATGTCATTCCATTGCCATCCAACAAACGACGCAAATCAAGGGGGGAAGTTCGATAATGGGCACTTGTTAATAACCCATAGAACTGGCGCAATAACCAAGGTTGCTGTAGCCACGTTGCTTGTTCAATGAAATTGAAGGATAAGTTTTTTTCAATATCAAAATGAGGCACTTGTTGAGACAATAATCGGCTATCATCAATACCGTTATCAAATAACAATGCACTATCCAGCCATGTTTCTAATGGATCATTTTCGGCCCAACGCATTGGTGTTTTCAGCTCTCTGATATGACAATCGGGTAAAGCAGAACAGAATTTCAATAAAAATCCTCGTCCGGTTCCTTCATAACCCTGTACAGTCGTGGTTAATAACACACGTGGAAAATGCCGAATAAGTTCCGTTAACTGTGGAATTGGAATTGCAGCCGCCTCATCAATTAAAAGCCAGTCCGCTGCTATCTTCTGCTCTGTGATATTGTTGTCTGTGCTCTGACATTCTTTTAGTCGAAGAAATTTCAGTAAGTTATCGACCGACCTGAATTGTGTCCCCCGTTCACTCGAACCAGTATCAGAATGTTCAAAATCTCCGGAATAACAACGAATAACTTCTGTTGTTACTTTTGCTGGTGCACATAACCAGCATTTTCCTTGCCACTGACGTACCAACATTCCGGCAAGCGCAGACTTTCCTCGCCCACGCGGTGCAGTGATCACCCAAACACCTTGTGAAACTTGTAACAACTGTTCAAGGATCAACTGCTGACTGATTGTCGGGTTACCATCCGGCATATTCCACGGCTGAGTTTGAGGCAATAACTCCGGCTGAAAAGACGTTTCTTGCCGCCATAATAAACAATGCGGAGAAGTAAGGAGCTGCCATTGAATATGCTGAATAAAGCGCGGCGTGGGGATCACACCAACAGACTCATTCCAGCGAGAGCTATCTTCATCTGGCAAATTAGCCCATTGTTTCCAGACAGGGACGCGCATCACCAGCCAGCTTCCTGCTTTCAGCGTCCCCGCCAGTATCGCTAACGCTTCAGCATTAAAGCCACGAGTTGCATCAAAAACCCCATGTAAAAATTCTCTTCCCAGTAAACCAACCGATTTTGTGGGCTCAACAACATTTGTGGATTCAACAACACCATGAGTTTTAATCGTATCGGAAGTTATTGTGATCCAATCTCCCTGAAACACCCCTTTCAAATAAGTGACGATTTGTTCACTCCACTGACTCTCACCGCTTAATACCAGCAAACGGCGCTGTCCTTGTCGTTGCATTTGTTCCTGCAACGTTCTCCATTTCAAATCCAGTTCTGTCATGATTTGCCAATTACAATGGACAATATGCCTGCCGCAATCAATGGGCCGACCGGAACACCTTTAAACAATGCTACACCTAACACCGTACCGACCAATAATCCCGCGACGGTAGCCGGTTGATTTGACATCAGAGATACCCCCCGACTACCTAGCCACGACACAAGAACACCGACGACAATAGCGAGCAACGATTTCCAATTCAGGAATGAACTGAAAATTTCTTGTGCAGAAATTTTCCCACTGGCGATAGGAGCCATGACTCCTACTGTGAGAATCAAAATACCCAGTGTTAAACCATACTTTTCGACCCAAGGGAAAAATTGATTCAATGGGGTAATACGGACGACCAGCAAAAACAACATAGCCAATGTTACCGTCATATTGTGGCTAATAATGCCAAGTCCAGCCAGTACTAATAAGATAAGTAAAGTGGGATCAATTTGACTCATAAATTCCCTGTTTTCTATAAACCTGTTTTCTACAAAAATAGGAGATCATGCTTCTAGTCATCAATGTATTATCTGACGCAGAGCAGAATAATGGCTTAATTGTTTGGCAGGTAAGCAAACCTATTGATGTTCTGTGGAAATATACCAACGAATAACTATATTTTCATAATAAAATAGTTGCTAAGATATCCTTAATCTTTCAAGTTGCCTCTATGATAGATATTAATGCTTTTATTAAGGTGAATGCGGAAAGGTTGTGGGGAATACCTCGCAAACAGGATGCGTTCGTACAGGAAATATGAAAAAATCAGCGCTTTTAATCACTATAAGTATGCTATTAACCGGTTGTACCACTCAATGGGTACCTGCAAGGAGTAACCCCACACCTTTTCACGAAGCAGATGCAGAGTGTAATATAAGCGCTATGCAACAATTTCCAGTGAAAAACGAAGTGGCTCAAACTTCCCACCTTCAAACAGTTAAAAATTCCTGCGGTAAAGATTGTTTTTATGAACAAAGTGTTCCTATGACCCAAAGTTATATCATTGATGTCAACACGCGCCCCAGGAATCAGGTTTACCACTTTTGTATGCAGCAGAAAGGCTGGCAACAAAAAACAAAATACCTGTTGTAATCCGTGGCAACTAATACATCATTACTTTCATATATCTCATCTTTCAAGTTGCAGCTTTGTTAGCTGCAACTTGAAATTTACTGGATATAGATATTGCCAATTAGCTACATCCATTTAAGTAATCGTTTGCGTCATCAATCTAAAATAACGCCAATACGGTGAGCTACCTCTTCATACGCTTCAACTAAGCCACCAAGACTTTGGCGAAAACGATCTTTATCCATTTTATCCATCGTTTGCTTATCCCATAAACGACTACCATCTGGTGAAAACTCATCACCTAATACGATTTTCCCTTTGAACAAACCAAATTCCAGCTTAAAGTCCACCAAAATTAAGCCCGCATCATCAAATAACTGGCTTAAAACTTCATTGGCTTTGTAACTCAGACGCTTCATCTCAGCTAAATGTTCCTTACTAACCCAGCCGAATGTTTCGCAATACGATTCATTAACCATCGGATCATGTCTGGCATCATCTTTCAGGAACAAATCAAACAAAGGTGGGTTCAGAACCATCCCCTCTTCTACGCCGAGGCGTTTCACAAGTGAACCAGCCGCACGGTTACGAATAACACATTCAACAGGCACCATATCCAGTTTTTTGACCAGAGATTCATTCTCTGATAACAACTGCTCCATCTGGGTCGGGATACCTGCCTCTTCCAATTTACGCATAATGAAATAGTTGAATTTATTATTCACCATTCCCTTACGATCAAACTGCTCAATGCGTTCGCCATCCAATGCTGATGTATCATTACGGAATTCCAGCACAAGCAAATCAGGATTATCAGTAGCGTACACTGTTTTTGCCTTTCCACGATACAACTCAGCTTTTTTCTGCATATTACACTCCAGAGATGCGACATCTTTAAACGGAAAATTAAACAAAACATCTAACCTAAAACATTTCACTCAAATATATAAAGGGGCTTAAGCCCCTTTATATGTTATTTGTCTGTGGTCTTGCTAAATGCTGCTTGCAGCACTGCGACCATTTGGTCATTTTCGGATTGAGTCAGTGGCTTACCTTTTTCGCTAATAAATTGCAAACTGCTTCGGTTATCCAGATCACCTACCTGTAATTTGTAATTTCCTGCACTGATAGTCGGTGCCTCAACACCTAGTGCTTCCCAACCTGAAGAAGATAGTTCCTTATATGTTAGCGTTATCGCGCCAGTCGAACGGGAGCGATCGGTAACTTGCATACCAATACTTTCCAATGCATATGGCAGCCTGTTCCAGACTGTATTGTATGTTGCACGGACAATAATTTGTGGCAACCCTGTATTATCGCTACCGCTCTGTACCACCAAAGCACCCGTATCTGGCGTGCCGTTCTGAGCCAACAATTCTTGTTGTTCACTCAAACCACTAACCAGTTCGTTAAGCATTAATACGTTGTAATGCTGGATTTCCAGTGGATTGTCAACAACCTTACCGCTATGTTCCAAACCTGCGCTTGAAACAGTCAAGGCTATCTGATAACCCTGCTGAGCAACCGAAATATGGTAACGTCCTTTATAAGGAACATTTTCATCTGACCGTGGCCACAAAATCCAGTCAGTTGTCAACGTCTTAGTGGCATCATTTCGTTGACTGACCGGATAACCTTTCTTAGCCAAGAAACTATTCACTTGTGACCACAATTTGCTGTATTCAGGAGTATTTTCAAGCAACAGCTTACTGCTTTGGGCACTATTTTCAACACGCGATCCTGTCAGTAACGCCAATGTCTGCAAGGGTGGACGTATATCAACAGCCTTTCCAATTGCTCCTTGTGAAGCCACTGGCGGAATATCATATTCACCATTTTGTAGTGGTAAGTTCATCCCTGCGGGAATATTCAATATCTTCAGAGGAGGAGTATCAAGATAAGACTCATCCCCACTTACCTGACGTTTATAGCGCTGATCGCTGGAGCAGGCTGCCAGCAAAACGACCAATGACAGGCCCGCAACCTTCATGACCTTCGATTTTTGCAATAATGTTGCCATTAAAATTCCCTAAATTTTACAATAATTCAGCCACTTTCAAGGCATTCTCAACTGAAATTTGCCCTTCTTGCGTCAATGAAATCATTGGCAGACGCAATGTGTCATCGGCAATTAACCCCAGTTTATGACAGGCCCATTTAGCTGGCGCCGGGCTAGGTTCAACAAATAATTTATGATGCAATTCCATCAATCGGCTGTTTAGGCTACGCGCTTGCGCAAATTCGCCGCGACGAGCCAACTGGCAAATTTGTGCCATTTCTGCGGCAGCCACATTCGTTGTTACAGAAATAACCCCTTTTCCACCAAGATGCATGAAATCGAGAAAACTTGCATCATCACCACTTAGCAGAATGAAATTTTCATCATTAACCAATTCTCGGATCTGACTGACACGACTTAAGTTCCCTGTTGCTTCCTTGATTGCGATAATATTTTTCAATTTCGCCAAGCGTGCAACAGTCGATGGCAGCAAATCACATCCAGTACGAGATGGTACATTATACAGAATTTGTGGTAAGTCGGTATTCTCAGCTATCGCTTTATAGTGCTGATATAAACCTTCCTGTGATGGTTTATTATAATAAGGTGTCACAGACAGACAACCAACAACTCCGGTATTTTCAAAACATCGGGTCAGCGAAATTGCTTCCGCAGTCGCATTTGCGCCTGTTCCGGCAATAATTGGAATACGACCATCAGCTAATTCAAGTGTTGTCAGTACAACATCTACATGCTCATCATGAGTCAGTGTGGCACATTCTCCGGTTGTCCCAACAGAAACAATTGATGATGTACCACTGGCAACATGATAATCAATCAATTTTTTCAAACTGGCTTTGTCAACCTGACCAGTTGAATCCATCGGTGTGATTATTGCAACCATACTGCCCGTAAAATCGAAGTGACCACTCTCCATTACCATTTCCTCTTAACTGAACCTTACACTGCAAACAAGAAAATCATGGTACTTTCTTGTCATAAGGAAGGAAACTCTTTAACCATACGATTTCAATGAATTTTGTTAATACCAAGTGTAGACGATTAAACAGAGATTATAATCATGCTCTTTCTCCCATAAATGCCATTGACCTTAACCTGATCATTTTTTATGTTTAATAACGACATGTATAGCAGACATCGACCATAGATAAGGAAAATCGCTTTGCCAAAATCAAAACAACATTTTTTAGTGATCACTGCTCTCGGTGCAGATCGCCCTGGTATCGTCAATACCATTACCCGCCTTGTGAATACCTGCGGCTGTAATATTGAGGACAGCCGTCTGGCAATGTTTGGCGAAGAATTTACCTTTATCATGTTGCTATCTGGTAGCTGGAACTCGATTACCTTGATTGAATCCACTCTGCCCCAAAGCGCGGCTGAACTTGAATTACTCGTTGTGATGAAACGTACTCGCAGCGGCGCTCAGACAAAATTTCCTTCTATGGTTTCAGTCCGGGTAGATGTAGATGATTCCCCTGGTATTGTTGAACGTTTCACTAATCTGTTCACAACCCAGAATTTCAATATTGCTGAACTGGTATCAAAAACCCATCCGGTTGATGAAAATATGCCCGCTCGTTTGCAGATCCAAATCACAGGTCATAATCCACTGGATGATAATGGGATTGTATTTAAAGAAACCTTTTATCGCCTGTGCACCGAATTGAACGCGCAAGGCAGTATTAATGTGCAGGAAGCATTGGATGGTAAGGCTTGAGTACACTCGCCACGATAAGAATTGGCCTCAGAGCAGATTTTTCACATGAACACCGCCGGTTAAAATCCCACCTTATTTTTATTCGATAAAATAAGGTGGGATCATCGGATACTTACCTTGCTAACGCCGTATTGAGCACCTGAGATAAAACAATTCTATTTTCTTTCTCCTCAAATAAACTGGAATGATTACCGGGTATCGCAATCAACCGCATTAAAGAAGCTGGCATCACTTCGCTCCATCCTAATGAACAGTCCATAATTAAAGACGTCTGTTCGGCATCTGTGGAAACTGACATAGATGAAGGTATAAAAGGTATAGAAGGAGAAGTATCCATCGCATAGAACTGATGTAACGTCACTGTCAATGTTTCTGGCACATAATCTTTCACTATTTGCGCATAATTTTCTCTCTGTTCCATCTGTTTTGCGGCCAAATCTGAACGCAAATTTGCGGGGTATAATCCTAATTTCTGAGCAAACTCAATTAATTGTACCCAATTTAATTCATCAACTTGTGGATACAATGCTGCTATCGCTTCAGAGTGTTTGTTGCCTGATTGCCTTGCCAACTCTACCAGGAATTGATGTTTCTGAGTTCCCTGTTCCCTGAAACAGTGAGGAGCATACGTATCAATCAGCCCGAGGAAATTGACCTTATCACCATTATTCAACAGTTGCTGAGCAATAGCATAAGCCAGTATCCCACCAGAAGAGTAACCACATATCCGGTATGGGCCTTCAGGCTGAACGGCTTTCATAAAGGTGATAACTCTGTCGGCCAGCATTTCCATTGTCGATATCAGTTCCTCATTCATAGAGGGCCAGGGTAAGGCATAAATCGGATAACCTGACTGGATATGTTCAGTTACCCCGAAAGCATAGGAATAATCACCTATTCCAGTGGGGACAAAGAATAAAGGTGGCAGTGTTCCGCCAGAACGTACAGTAACGGCCCTGTTTTGTGGCTGAGACCATCCGTCTGATATGATTTTTGCAGCCAGTTCTGCCAGCACTGGGAATTGGAACAGCGCATTCAAGGTACAATACAGACCACGTTTTGTTGCAAGGTTTATCATTCTCATAGCAAGTAACGAATGACCACCCAATACGAAGAAATTATCATACCGTCCCACCTGCTCAACGTTCAGCAACTCTTGCCAAATTGTTGCAAGGGTAATTTCCGTCTCCCCTTGTGGTGCTTCATACACCTGATGAGCAAATGCCGCTTCGCCCGGTGCCGGCAGTGCGCGGCGATCCAGTTTGCCATTTGGTGTTAACGGCAGTGTTTCCAAACGGACAAAGGCGGCCGGCACCATATAATCAGGTAACAGAGCACTCACATAATTACGCAGATGATTAACCAACTCGTCATCGGGTTCTGCCACGACATAGGCAACCAGACGCTGCTCCTGTCCTTCTCCCAATGCCAGTACCACGGCGTCATTCACTGCCGGATGCTTTGTCAGTATGGTTTCAATTTCTCCTGGCTCTACCCGGAAGCCCCGGATTTTGATCTGATAGTCATTGCGTCCCAGGAATTCCAGATTGCCATCCGGCAAATAACGCGCCAAATCGCCGGTTCGGTACATCCGTGCATCAGGTTTATGACTAAATGGATCTGGCAGAAAACGTTCAGCCGTCAGTTCTGGTTGGTTCAGATACCCCCGTGCTACCCCCACTCCACCAATATACATTTCTCCAATGCAACCTAATGGCACCGGATAACCAAAATTATCCAGTAAATAAAGATGGGTGTTGGCAAGCGGGCGTCCAATTATCGGATAAGGATGAGCAAGTTCTATACGGGCCAATGTTGCATCTACCGTGCATTCGGTCGGACCGTAGACGTTATAGGCGGTTAACTGAGGAATACCGATGATAGTCTGCCAAGTTTGTGTTGATATTGCTTCACCACCGACTAGTAGCACCAAAGCTTTTTTATGTTGACGTAAATCTGCCGCCAACAGCATCTCTAACTGCATTGGCGTACAGTCCAACACATCAAGGTTAGCCATGGTTAAAAATTGCAATAAGGCTGTATTATCTGCTCTTACCGCCTGTGGAATAACCACCAACGTATAACCATTCAGCAAGCCCAATAAACTTTTCAATGTTGTGTCAAATGAAATACTGGCGTTCAAACTAACTCGATAAGGTATAGGAGAATTTGCAATAACATGATTTGCAAAGATACGTTGTGTCAGCGATCCATATAAATTTAATAAAGAATTGTGTTCTACCATCACACCTTTTGGCCTACCGGTTGAACCAGAGGTATAAATCACATACGCTAGATGTCGTGTCGTCAACACAGATAACTGCGGGTTGCTGTCCGGCTGGTCTGTTAGTGAATTCGGGTCAAGCACAATCAGATCCCTCAGTGCTTTTTTACCCAGAGCAACACATCCGTTATTGTCCGCCAATACGATAGTCGGTGCGGCATCGGTCAGAATGTATGTCAAGCGTTCGCTTGGATAAGTAGGGTCCAGCGGTACATAAGCTCCTCCCGCTTTTAGTATTGCCAATATGCCTACCACCATAGCCAATGATCGTGTGACACAAATAACTACGCGCTGATCGGGTACAACGCCTAACGCAATCAGTTGATGAGCCAGTCGGTTAGCGCGGGCATTTAATTCCGCATAACTGAGCGTCTGGTTTTCATAGACCAACGCGGTGGCCTGTGGAGTTTTCTCCACCTGCTGTTCAAATAACTGGTGAATACATAACGAATTAGGATATGCCGTCTCCGTCGCATTCCAGGTTTTCAGTAACAGTGTACGTTCTGTTTCAGGCAGGATTTCCAATGCCCGTATTGGTGTCTCAGGGGCCTGTTCAAGGGCCTCCACCAAACTTTCCAGTGCTTGTTGCATATAACTGCATATCCGTTTCGGATCAAGCGGCTGTACTACCTGAGCCGTTAGGCCCAAAGCATCACCCAGATCCTCTACTGACAACGTTAATGGATAGTTAGTACGCTCCTGTGCGTCAATAAATTCAACATCGGCCATCATTTCATCGACAGTGGTCGACGACACATTATGTCGATAGTTGAGCAATGCACTAAAGAGTGGAATGTCACCCTGTACACCACTGCAACGCTGAGCCATTGCCAATGACGCATGTTCATGCTCTAACAAGCCAGCGAGTCGGCTATGCGCTATCTGCACGCTCTCCCATACGGAGGTTTCATCTATATCTAACCGTAATGGCAAGGTATTGATAAACATCCCCATACCACTATCAGCCCCTTTGCCTCCTGCCATACGCCCAAATAGCACCGTACCAAACACCACCTTTTCCTGCCCACTGGTATGTGATAACACCTGTGCCCAAGCCACGTGACATAAAGCCGCTAAACTGATATTCAAGCGTCTGGCCTGATTACGAAGGCTGTCATTCAGAGTAAACGTCAGCATCTGGTGATATTCTGTCATTTGCAAATCACTGCCATACACATCCGTTAGTCCAAACGGTAACGTTGGCTCTTCCACCTCAACCAGCATATCGGTAAAGAAATGAATATGTTCTTCTTGACTTACCCCCATCCGTGCCTGAGCAATTAAATTCCGGAAGGGAACCGGTTCAGGCAGGTGGTTCTCTTCACCAGACAGATATGCCCGAACTTCCCGATTCATCACATCCAGTGTGGTATGATCACCAATCAAGTGATGTTGATGCCTCAATAAAAGCCAACGGCCATCCGTTTTTTCCTGTGCAACCACAAAGCGCAACAACGGTGCCTGCCTCAGATCAAGGCGATAGTGACGTGGATCAAAGCGTTGAGCCAGTTGCTCACTCACCGGGCCATCAGCCGGATCTAATGTCAGTTCCGTGACTGATAAAGAAGCCTGACGCCAGACTACCTGAACCGGAACTGATAAGCCTTGCCAGATAAAAGCGGTACGCAGGATATCGTGCCTATCAACTACCCGTTGAACTGCTGTCAAATAACGGTCCAATAAAGCTCTGTCAGCGAAAGCTTGTTGAGTTATCAACAGGTAGGTATCCCCTTTATTTTCCAATAAATGGTGGAACAAGATACCATCCTGTAGCGGAGACAAAGCATAGATATCCTGAATATTAGCAAGCCCACCCGGTACTTGCTCAATAATGGAGTCGATGTCAGATTGAGTCAGATCAACCAGGGGTAACATCTCTGGTGTGAGCGTCGTGGTTGCCGAGGTAATGATATTAGGTGGCACTTCCACAACCTGATGCTGACCTAATGACTGAGCCAGTTCAAACAGCACCGGAGACTGAAACAGATCACGCACCGTCAATGCTAAGTCCTGTTGACACAAGCGTTCTACCATCCGTACAGCCAGCAATGAATGACCGCCCAACGCAAAGAAATTATCATATCGACTTATCTGTTCAACACCCAATAACTCCCGCCAAATAGCCGCCAAAGCCGTTTCTCGTTTTCCACTTGGTGCTTCGTAAATCTGGTGAATAAAGGCTTCATTGTTCAGTGCAGGTAATGCCTGACGATCCAATTTTCCGTTTGGCGTCAATGGAAATGCATTCAGTCGTACAAACGCGGTTGGCACCATATAATCTGGCAAAAGAGTACTCAAATAGGTATACAGACTATTAGGCAACGCATCATCAGCGTGCGCTACCACATAAGCCACCAGACGTTTATCCTGTCCATCATCTAAGGTTAATACCAACGCTTCACGTACCAGAGGGTGCTCTTCCAATCGGGTTTCAATTTCACCCGGTTCAATGCGGAAACCGCGGATTTTCACCTGCTGGTCATTGCGGCCGACAAATACCAGATTGCCATCCGGCAGGTAACGGGCCAAATCGCCAGTGCGGTACATACGTGCCCCCGGTTGATGGCTAAATGGGTCCATCAGAAAACGTTCTGCCGTCATATCAGGACGGTTCAGATAACCCC
>NZ_JBFPEZ010000006.1:0-56703 GCF_040838225.1 Xenorhabdus sp. SGI246 | reverse complement strand
GATGATCGGGAACCTGTTCGTGAATTATCAAAAGAGTTAACGGGTTCTCTTTATGGTGACAAAGGTTATCTCAGCCAGGAATTGGCGGATGATTTAGCCCAAATCGGCGTCATTTTCATCACGAAAAAGCGCCGAAATATGAAAGCTTACATGCAATCTGAGTGGGATAAAATAATGTTATCAAGGCGTTTTATTATCGAAACAATTAATGGGCAATTAAAGACAATTTCTCAAATAGAACATTCTCGCCACCGAAGTATAAAAGGATTTCTGTTGACCGTTTTAGGTGGACTGATTGCTTATTGCCTTAAATTGAAGAAACCATCACTGAAAGTTTTCTACTCAGAAGAAGATTTTTCAGTGACGGCTTAAACGAAATTCGGGTTAGCATATATAAATTTTGAGGTATGATCTTTTGCCCCCCATGGCTCATTACTAATTTCCCAAAATTTTATTAGCGGCTTAATCAACGTTTCTACTGAACAATTCATATGCTACCTTCTGAAAATCATTCTGATTAATTATTATTCTTTCTCATATTTATAATTTTAAATATGAATGATATTACTATAGCTTTCATGGTTTAGCGTTGTCAGATTAACTGTTTGAGTGAAAAAATTCAATAGTATAATCAAAGAGATGCAAATAACTAATTGTGAGGATTTTTTTACCTGAATTGGGTATAAGCTTTAGAGGTTATTTAAAATGAACTGCATAAAATAGAAACTGTGCTATGGGTTTAAAAATAAAGATGTGGCATGTATAATTTATCAGTATGATTCATTAGAAATCGCCAAAAGAACTAATTCTTTTAGGAGATAGAATTTTCAGAGATTAGTTTTATAAATTTGATTAAATATTTTTCTTTCCCAATAAATTAAAATATAAAATCCGCCATGAAAAAAACACTACTCATGTATAAATGAACAGTAATTTTATTTCCGACTGAGTCTGTTCAAATCTATTTTTTATAGAAAATTTAATATGCTTAATTAGCTAAAGATCACCACTAAATTACATTAGTAATAATTCGTTTCATTTATTATTTGTTTACCATATTTTTCTATTTGAAACAGGAAAAATTGTTAGTAGACTTAATATACTTTTCCTTTGCATAAAGCACCCCTGCATAGTGCTTTTTATGCTGAAAATAATAACAATAGAGGTTAATTCGTTACCTTATAAGCCCTCAAGACATGAAATAGCAGTGTAGCTTAACCACTTTTGTGAGTGATGTGGGGTTATCTCCATAAGTGAAGTTATATTCTCGTCACATTTTGTGAATTTGTAACAGCAAAGCTGCTGATTGAAAGCAGTTGAGGGACTTTTTCGCACGGATTTTTATATTGGTATTCAATCAATATAGAGTATGAGATTACGCCATTGTAATAAAATTGGCATAGCAAGGCTTTTAGTGATGCAGAAATGTGTTGATTAAAAAGGGTAAAATTCCAAAACCGTTTTCTCATATCAAGTTTGATTATGAAGGGGGAATGATGTTTTTCCATGCTGTCAACAAAAATAATATCGTCGCACTTACATTAATATTGAGCATTGTCATTTTCTTTTTCTCTGTTAGTAACAGTAAGTTGAGTATTATCGATTATGCAGATAAACATTGTCAGAAGAATACTGCTTGTCTGATTGATATGAATAAAATCGCATCCTTTGACTGGGATAAAATGTATATCCTGGATAAGGGAATGGGTCATAAAGATATTGAAGAGATTATCGGGGCTGCTTTTACAGGAAAGGCTAGCCTTTTTTATAAGATTATTTTTGTCAGAAATCAGCGAGTGGTTTATGAAGATGAGTATGATCCCTATGTAAAATCTTATGAGAAAAAATTTCTGAAACCGGATTTTAAGTATCCTTATGATGGAAAAGGAAATTATTTAAATTATTACGTCATCTCCAAGGATAACGCGATTCTTTCAATGGAAATTGAAAAGAGGCCTCCCGCAAGTGATAAAGTTTATTACAAGTTATCTCCTTCCAATCCACAGCAGGTTAAGGAAAAAAACTTGTAAATATATTCAATTATTGGTTGGTGCTTTAGTGCAGTCCTAATATTTCTTTTTGGCCTGCACTTTTTTAGTTTTATTCTTTGTTTTGTATTTAGAGCGGGAGCGTGAATTTTTTGAGGAGTTAACTTTATTTGATGGAATATCAAAAGCCGAATGACTTTGATGTACTGGAGGTTGTTCTTGCAGGTTTTTTAAGCGCCTTTCCCATTCACAAGTTGCATTGAGGCTTTTCAGCGTTCGGGTTAACCCGGCAATCAATCTTTTATCCTTATCATTTCTTGCATACTTAAGTTGTTTTTCTAATGTTTTCTTTTTTTCCTCACATCCAGCTTTACTGGCGGTTGCATAGGCAATACTCATACTGAAAACGATCAATACAGATAAGATCATAGTTTTCGACTTCATGAATTATTCCTACATATGGTTTTAGGTAATTATCCAAAATTTTATATGCTGATCTGGATTTGATCCTAAAAATTTGACCATAGTTACAACTCACAGGGGGAGGATGGAGGCTTTTATCTTTTTTTTGCGAGAATGAGACATAATGCTTTTTTGTTGCCTGATCGGCATCAGGCAAGTTACCAATATTTCTCTCCCTGGGGGTTGAAAATCGAATGCTAAGTTACCTTCACATGATTTTTAGTGTTCGGGTGTTACCGCATTTGTAATAAATTTTCATATATCAATTTGTTATCTTGAATTTTATGCTGTATTTTTTTACGGTATTTATTACCGTTTTTCCACTTTTGCAACATATTGTGGGGTAATCAGTGGGGCAACAAATATCTTAGAGCACCGCACATTTATCTTCATCACGCTTATTTATCTTTTATGTAAGCACACGGTTTTGAGCGGCTGTTAACCCTGACAAAATTTGGTTAATCCATCCCTAAAATTATGCAGGAGTGCCGGAAGGATTATCGAAAAACGAGAACAAAGAGAGGGTATTCTTATATTGTTGAGCTATCGGAGGAAGCAGAAGAATGGCTGCCGTCGCTACCTGAGCATAAAAATCTCAATATTATACTATGATAGGTTTTTAGGTTTAACTATGTACTCAACATGAATTTTTTGATTCTATAGGGTTAGAAAAGGTATTAAGTGATAATACCCAGTATCACTATGTGCTTACATTGGCTCAGGCTCAAAGTATTATTGAAGATATTAATCCTAGCCCTCCACAAAAGCCAAGTTATGGTGAAGAATTTGCAAGAGGTAGTGAGATAAGAAATAAGAAGAAAAATCCTATGGCAGCAGTGTTTTCTGTCACAGATCCTATTTCTACTTATGCTGGAAATATCTATGATTCACATGGATTCTCTGAAGTTTGCCGGGAATTTAAGAGGTTAAGTATTACTGCAAAAACCTTTGTGGGAGAAAATGGGAAAAAATATATTCACCTGTCAGGTCATGCGGGACTTAGGCGTCTTGTCAGAGGAACCCGATACGGTGCTAGCCACCCTCAAATGTTAGCCATGGGGATAGGACAACAGGGTCTTAATAATAGTATTATCAAAGGTGTTAGATTCTGTATTGTCTTTTCGATTAGCTATAGATTGATAGAAAGTATTTTTAAGGATGAATATACCTTAGCTGATTTTATCGGGAATATAACAATAGATATGGCTAAAACCGCTATTGTTGCTGCTGTATCTTGGGCTGTCGGTACATTTTTAACTTCTACAGCTATTTTAGGCAGTAGTATTATTGTTGTTGCTGGAATAGTTCTTCTTGCGGGTATTTTAATTACCATTGGTTTAGACTATGTTGATAAAAAATATGGAATAAGTGAAAAGTTAATAGCATTATTAAAAGAGGGAATGGAAAGAAAACCAAGAACACCGGAAGCAGACTTACAATATTTTTTCAATGTGATGGGAAGAATCAGGTGAATAGCAAATATTTAAAAGCATTGGCTGGGGTAATATTATTAATTATATTTACACCTATTGTGTTTTTAATTGGTTATTATTTTCTTTCATTAATATTCATGAAAGATGAGATAACATTTTCTAGCGGTATTATCATAGGCTTTATGTCTTCTCCTCTATTGTTATATTCTATATCAGGATCTACTTTTTTCTTTATATTTGATAGACTACCTAGATTTAACAAGATAATTGTTAAGTATCTGAGTAGGTTGATGATTGCATCATTTATAATTGGTTTTCCTCTCTCTTTTTATGTTGATTATAAGTTAAAAAATGATGGTTATTTAACATGTGATAAAATATCGTGGATGTCACCAACCACCTATGTAAAAGATTTATCACTGTGTAAATGAAAAAATTTGTAAATATTCTGTCTTTATGTTTTGTCCTGTTTAGCCTCCAAATTTTGGAGGCTTTTTAGTTATTTTGCATAGTATTAAATAGTGTCTTTGAGGAAAATAAATAACCATAAGACACCATGAAAAAACTACTTAAATTACGCCAGCAAAAAGCTGATTTGATCCATCAAATGCGTTCGCTGCTCATCAAAGCAGAAGATGAAAAACGCTCACTGTCTACGGGCGTCCCCGAAGACGGAGGCTATACTGTTATCTCTGAGCTCAACAAACAGATCATGCAGCAACTGGCTGATGAGTCAGTCATGCGCCGAGTCTGTACGATTAAAACCACTCGCCGCAACGAATATAAACAGCTTGTTTCGGTCGGTGGCGTAGCGGTAGCCCACGGGGTAATCCGTTATCCCACACTCTCAGCTCCTTTCGACTACTTTTACTCTTTTTAAGATGCTATGACAGCATTTACTTTGTTACTATGCTTTATAGTGTTTTAGTGCTCGTGCAATGAATTGTGGGGTAATTCGTGGGGTAATAAAATGATTTATTCGCCTTATGTGAAACTAAAACTTATTAAAAATCAATAGGAAATAAATTAATGCTAAGTTATCGTCACAGTTTCCATGCGGGTAATCACGCTGATGTGCTTAAACACACTGTACAAAGCCTGATCATTGAATCACTTAAGACAAAAGAGAAGCCTTTTCTTTATTTGGATACTCATTCAGGCGCGGGTCGTTATCAATTAAGCGGAGAGCATGCCGAGCGTACGGGTGAATATCTGGAAGGTATTGCTCGTATCTGGCAACGTGATGATATTCCTGCAGAGTTAAATGCTTATATGAGGGTTGTTAAGGTACTGAATCAGAATGGGGTTCTGCGTTACTACCCTGGTTCCCCGTTGATTGCCCGTCATTTATTACGGGAAAACGATGAGCTTAATCTGAGTGAATTGCATTCAAGCGATTTTCCTTTATTACGCAGCGAGTTTTCCCGTGACAGGCGTGCACGTGTTTTGCGTGAAGATGGTTATCAGCAACTGAAATCAAAATTACCTCCTAAAACTCGTCGTGGGTTGGTGCTGATCGATCCCTCTTATGAATTGAAATCAGATTATCAGAGTGTCGTTAAAGGTATTTGGGAAGGGTACAAACGCTTTGCGACGGGAACTTATGCGTTGTGGTATCCGGTTGTGCTTCGTCAGCAGATTAGGCGTCTAGTTAAAGAACTGGAGGCGACAGGGATCCGCAAAATTTTGCAGATTGAATTAGGTCTGCGTCCAGACAGTGATCAACGTGGTATGACAGCATCTGGCATGATTGTTATCAACCCACCGTGGAAATTGGAACAGCAGATGCGCTCTGTTCTGCCATGGCTACATCAGGTACTGGTTCCTGAAGGTACGGGACATACTTTAGTAGAATGGATTGTGCCGGAATAAGGCGTCGTTGGCTTGATAGCTCTGGCCTATGACAATAAGAGCCAGAACCGTCATGAACAGTGATAACTTTTTGTAATAATATGATTTACGCTTAAATTTTAGTCGGTAAGTTAATTGATTAGACGGAAGTGCCTAAGATGAGTAAACATTACGATTATATTGCAATTGGTGGTGGCAGTGGTGGTATTGCTTCCGTTAACCGTGCGGCCATGTATGGGCAAAAATGCGCCCTGATTGAAGCAAAAGCATTGGGTGGAACATGTGTTAATGTGGGATGTGTACCGAAGAAAGTGATGTGGCACGCCGCGCAGATTGCGGAATCTATTCATCAATATGGCTCTGATTATGGTTTTGATGCAACAGTAAATCATTTTGACTGGAAAAAATTGATTGCCAGCCGTTCCTCCTATATTGATCGTATTCATATGTCGTATGAACGTGTGTTGGGTAACAATAAAGTGGATGTTATTCAGGGATTCGCGCGTTTTGTTGATGCAAAGACAATTGAAGTAAATGGCGAAAAAATTACGGCTGACCATATTTTGATTGCGACCGGTGGCCGTCCAATGTCTCCTGCTATTCCCGGTGCGGAGTATGGTATTGATTCAAACGGTTTCTTTGAACTGGATGAGATGCCAAAACGTGTTGCAGTCGTAGGTGCAGGCTATATTGCTGTGGAAATTGCGGGTGTTTTGAATGCGTTGGGAAGTGAAACCCATCTTTTTGTTCGTAAACATGCACCATTACGTTGTTTCGATCCGTTGATTGTCGATACGTTGTTGGAAGTTATTAAAAATGAAGGGCCGACATTGCATACGGAAGCAATACCGAAAGCGGTGATTAAAAATGCTGATGGCAGTTTGACGCTGCAATTGCAGGATGGCCGGGAGCAGACAATTGATACATTGATATGGGCGATTGGGCGCGAGCCAGTGACGGATAATCTGAATCTGGCGGTGGCAGGTATTGAGCTGAATGAGCAAGGATACATTCAGGTCGATAAGTACCAGAATACGAATGTGAAAGGTATTTATGCCGTAGGCGATAACACGGGAGCGGTGGAGCTGACGCCAGTTGCGGTTGCGGCAGGTCGTCGTTTATCGGAACGTTTGTTTAACAACAAGCCGGAAGAACATCTGGATTATGCCAATGTCCCAACAGTCGTATTCAGCCATCCGCCAATTGGTACTGTAGGATTAACAGAACCACAGGCAAGGGAGCAATATGGCGATGATCAGGTTAAAGTTTATACATCATCATTTACCGCAATGTATACGGCGGTAACAAGGCATCGTCAGCCATGTCGTATGAAGCTGGTTTGTGTAGGTAAAGATGAGAAAATTGTAGGCATCCACGGTATCGGTTTTGGTATGGATGAGATCCTGCAAGGCTTCGCAGTTGCGCTAAAAATGGGGGCAACGAAAAAGGATTTTGATAATACGGTTGCAATCCATCCAACGGCGGCAGAAGAGTTTGTGACTATGAAGGGTTAGTGTAGAAATCCCACCTCCACACGTTTTTACCGCTGAAAAATACATACTAGGCCAGCATGATCTGGTCTAGTATGGCTATAGACCAGCTTTGAAGGTTAATTTTCCCCTAAACAAATACGTTCTTATTTGAGTAGTTGAATAAAACCAATAGCTTTAATGAGGTTATTAGAACACTGACTCATGTTGTTCCGTATCAGATTCAGGTATGAACGCGATAATGTCTTGTAATGCCTTTCGAATTTTTTCCTCTTCCCCGCTTCTTTTCGTCGGAAACCGCAATAATGGAATGCCTAACTTAAATAAGATACTGTCTTTTATCTGATCCCTCTGTCTCTGCTTAGGATCGAGTGCATGGGTTTGGTGACCATCTACTTCTATTGCAAGCACAGGAAGCTTATCTAACTTATTGAAAATCAAAAAATCTATGTGGCTATTCAGATTTTGACTAAATCTCTGTTCAATTTCAGTTAGTATTCCGAAATCACTTATCAGTAAGCTTAGTGGATAATTATGCTCGTACGTGAATGAAGTAAAAAGCTCATCAGCAAGAATCTCGTTCAATAGCGTAGCCATTAGGTTTTCAGACAAATGCTGTGAAGTATTTACGATACGGCTTTTAAAATCTTGTAAAATGGGGGAGTACTCGTTGTACAAACAGTCGAATATTGAGACGATTTTACTTTCAAAAATGCTAGGTGACATAGATTGGTATTCTATATGGCGTATTAAGTCACCGATATTCGTACCTTGCTGTTTGGATAAATTGGCTGACATTACCATAATGAATTGCACTTTCGCTCGTGAAACGGCGACATTGATCAAGTTTGGACTGTCGTTAAATTGGTCTGCCCAGCTAGCTGTTGGGCTATATATGATAATGTCTTTTTCACGTCCTTGAAATTTGTGTGCGGTATCTATTTTTAAGTCTTTTTTATCAATAATATGGTTAGCGTTCACAACTTGGGCACGATAAGGTGTGACAATGCCGATTTTCTCTGGTTCTATATTAGCCAGACTTGCTTCAAGTAATTCTTCTTTAATTACTTCTAACTCACGGAAGTTGATTCGGCTTTTGCCGCTAGGATCTTTGCAAGTGTGATGGCCTGGAGCTGTCTTAAGAATTTTAAATGGCTCACTATCTGAATGAGTCATGATGACAAGCTGGTTGTCGTAATACTTCTGATTACAGAAATCGATGATACGAGGATGGCAACGATAGTGCTCTTTAAGTAGTGTGGAAGGTACACTCTTAGCGAATACCTTGTTTACAGATGACAATAGGCTTTCAGTTAGATAACTATACTCTGTTTGAATACCGAAGTTTTCATCAATATCGGGATGTGTGGAAATGAGCGACTCACTCGGAATATGAAGTATCTGCCTCAAATCGCCGACGACAACCATGTTTTTGGCGCACGCCATGGATAGCACTCCAGTGAGGAGGTTTACTTGCGACGCTTCATCTACAATGAGATAGTCAAATAGTTCATTGTCGCCTTTATTGTTAATGATTGAATCGGTTGTACTTAGTACGACAGGAAAGCGCTTAACAAAATTGTCGAAAAATTTTTTGTAGGACCGATTATTAAACTCAACGTGCTCCATTTTGTGGTGCGTTGAGAAAATATGGTGTTTTAAAACAGCTATCGAGCTATCGGTATATTGCCTTAACAAATCTTCGAAATTGTGTTGGTTTAGCTTCTGATCAATTGAGAATTTACTCTCTAAAAGTTCAGTTTTTTTCCTTTGATAGTACTCAGAGGCAAGTCCTTTGAACAAGTCGCTAGAAAGGGCTTTGACATCCTTGAATTTATAAATCCCGTATTTAAATAACCATTTAAACCTTAGTGGCCAAGACAGCTTTTCGTTTATCGAGAAATACTCTACCTCAGCCATAAATCTCATTAAATTTGGTGTTGACCATTTGTTACCAAAAGACCACTTAGATGGATTTATCGGATCTACAGAGAAATGCTTATCAAAATACTTACTCTCGACTTCAAGCCTGCTTATTAATTCTCGGATCCTTGCTTGCTCATTTTGAAGTTCAAGTAGCTCAGAAATCAGATTGTCAGTAGAAGTAATTACTTGTCTGGTTTGAAGCAGTGTCCTTGCAGAAAGCTCCCAATGAGCAATTTCAGGAATATTATGTTCTTTCGCAAAGAATGCTTGTTGTAAGACTGCATTACCAAGGCTAGCTGCAATAAAAGCAAAGCCTTCCTTTTCTAACTTTTCATAAACATTGTGTGTTGCCTCATTATTCCCAGCAACCACAGCAACCGTCTTATTTTGGCAGACCAAGTTTGCAATTATGTTGAGTATGGTTTGTGTTTTTCCTGTTCCCGGGGGGCCTTGAATAATGCTTATTTGTGATGTTAGCGCATTTGTAACTGCTTCACGCTGTGATGGGTTTACACCAAAAGGGAAGATGGTTGACGAGCAATATTTTCTTAGTGGTTGGGAGAAATTAACATAGTTGCTCAGTACTGAGTCACCTCTTATCTGGTTGAGTTTATTCTCATAAAAGTAGTTTGCAGACGGTGAGGACTCTTTCAAAAATGTTGCGATGTATCTGTAATAATCAATAAGGTGCTTCATCTCATTCCTATGAGCAATATTTGGTATTATTTCTACATCAGATACTGGAAATTCCTTGCTATATCCACTAGTGAGCAAAACTATATATTGGTTATCAAAAATTAATGCTTCATCCCATTCTTTATTTGATCCGCCTCTTAATCTAACAATTGAACCTTTAATGTTGATAGCTTCTGGGTGCTCAAAAAAACGGACATTTGTTTTGTTGTAGGGTAAAGTTTTTCCATCTAGAAAGGTGACGAGAGTTTTGTTGCCTGATGGAGCGACCTTGACGACCCTTTTTGTCGTATTTTTGAATTCACTTTGCTTGCTTCTGGTCAGAACCAAGTACTTCCGCTCATCCATGCACCACTAATCCTTTTTTGGTAAAACAACACTGGGCAGTATTCTAACCTAAAAAATCTGGGGCTCTAAGCTAATGACTGTGAATTCAGAGCCTGGGATCGCTCTGTAGGTTATGCCGCCTCGCGAATCTTTCATTAAATAGTTAAGGCCAGATTGTAACGCTAATCATGTTTTTACGTCAAAAGTGCCAACCTAAATGATAAGCCTCATCTGCAAGCGCTCAAACTGCCCAATTTGGTGCGTACAAGTGCTTTTAGATTCCTATCGTCGCATCTTAGGCATTCCCGAGAACAACCTAATCTGAAAACAAAGGAACTCATGGAGAAGCTGAACGTGATGATTTTGATGGTGAGCGAGTTGAAATGGTTGTCCAGACGATAGGAGCAATCGAGCGCCTTGACCTTCGGCCTAGACGATAGTTGATAGGGTTAAGGTGAAAGATCAGAAGTTACACATTAGGCTATGACTGATAAGCTAACCACATTCTTAAAAAGTGCGGGTCATACAAGGACAAGAAAGGATTTTGAAGATTTACTCCTTCCTATGCGATTTGCCCAGTTAAACTATTTTAAGGATCTGATAATATTTTCTAAAGAGTATTTGCGTCTACTTTGGCCTCTAATTGATAAAGAGGCCACTCTGAAAATCACAATCCCGGTGCCTTCCACAACGAAGTTGTCAGCCCATCATCCACCAAATGCAGTTGATCTGCATATACTGTCTGCCAGTCTTTCTTCGCTTTTTGGTAAACCTCTTGGTGGCTTAAGTTTGGTTGATATTCCCGTTCCCAACGCACCAGTCTTTCCCCTGTTTCTGGCATGGAATCATACAGCGAAACCCCGACGCCCGCTGCTATCGCACAGCCCAATGCCGTTGCTTCCTTAACTACCGGAACCCGCACGGGTAACCCAGTTACGTCGGAGAGAATCTGGCTCCAGAGTTTTCCTTTTGAACCGCCGCCTGCGAAGACCAGCGAATCGGGTTGTACACCTGAAAATGCTGCAACCATATCGAGGTTACAGGCTGAAACGATAGCTGCGTTTTCCTCTAATGCCCTAAATAGTGTTGCCTTGTTGCATTTTTCCGGATCAATCGACAGGTTGAGAAAGGAAGGGGCAGCGTGATACCACGATTTAAAGCGCATGACATCGGAGAAAATGGGCATCACACCATATGCACCGGCAGGAACTCGCGCTGCCATTTCTTCCAGAAGGTTGTAGGCATCAACACCCAGACGTTCCGCCATCAGTTTTTCTTCCGCACAGAAAGCATCACGGAACCAACGCATGGTGAGGCCAGTGAAAAAGCTGATGGATTCTGCTTGTGCCATGCCAGGGATCACGTGAGGATTAATGCGGATATTCATGTTGGGATCGGTCATCGGCTCTGGCAAGTTAACCACTTGCTGCCAGAATGTGCCGCCAAGTACCGCAGTCTGGGCAGGTTTGACAACTCCAATACCGAGGCAGCCTAGCTGGACATCACCACCGCCCATAACAACCGGTGTACCACTATTCAGACCGCACTCGGTTGCAGCTTTATCTGTTACGTGTCCAAGTAAAGTACCGGTTTCTTTAACTGGGGAGAGGATATCGGAACGTAAACCTGCCATTTCCAGCAGGCTTGGGCGCCAGTCGCGGCTCACTAAATCCAACATGCCCGTTGTCCCTGCGTTGGAAGGATCAACTGCCAGTTCGCCACTCAACATATAAGCCAGCCAATCGCTGATCATCGTCAGGGTAGTGGCTTGCCGATAGATATCTGAACGGTGATGGGCAAGCCACAACAGACGAGGCATTGCGCCCAATGCTAAGGTCTGGCCGGAATAACGATACACATCATATTCAAACGTATTGTTGTACAACTCTTTCAGTTCACTGACTTCATGACTGGAACGGGCGTCTACGTTGGCACATGCCCAGATGGGATCACCGTTGCGGTTGTAAAGGACGATACCTTCCCGCATGGAACAAGCTGCAACACCCTGAATCGCACTGGCGGGGAGTTCCGCTTTTTGCAGTGCCTGCCGGATACATTGGCAGGCCAGTTGCCAGTTGGTTTTCAGGTCAAATTCCATTGAGCCTGCGACATTCGGCACTGGTTGGTGAACCCATTCCGCCTGTCCAACGGAGATTTGATTTCCCTCCAGATCAAATATTACTGCACGGATACTGCCTGTTCCTGCATCAAGCGCCATCAGATACTTCCCTGATGAGTGAGCATGAGTACGTTGGTTCATGATGCTATCCTCGTTTGTCGTTATCTTATTAGCCTACTGGTTGTTGATTATTGACTACGATATGGCGCAGGGGATATTCCCTAATCTGTTGGGGATAAATGATTAGACGATCACATCAGCATAGCCCTTGCGGTTTTTTCTTCCGTGACCAACGAACTGATATAGCCCCCTTTTAATGCAGCAACAATAGCTTCGGCTTTTTCAATACCGCCAGCGACACCAATCACGTTCGGAATGGTTTTCAGCTCTGATAAGGTAAGACCAATCAGTTCCTGATGAATGTCGATATCATCAACCAGTTTCCCTTCGGTATTGAAAAAGTGGCCGAGAATATCTCCCACCGCCCCTTTGCGCCCAAACATCAGTTGTTCCCCATCACTGATATAACCGGAACGCATAATCGTTGCCTGTTGTCTCTGGTTGATTGCCCCAATACCTACGACTGCGATATCGGCGGCACAGGCGGTGAGTATCACATCCCGCACACTGCGTTCTTCGCGGAATGTTGTTGCGACTTGTTGGGTTGATGCCCTGAGTGGAGCAGGAATAATACTGACAGGGCAATCTGCATCAAGCTGGCCAATACCTGTCATATAAGGGCCAACGCCACCCGATAGCGTCACTAGCTGGATCTGTTGGGAAGAGATAAAACCGCTCAGATGTTGCAAAGTACACATGGGGGCTTCACCAAAACCAATAGCCAAAAGTTGACGAGGTTCAATCAGTGACATCAACAGATGAGCGGCCCCGGTGCCTAGCCGGGTATTCGGATTAATCCCTTCAAGGTCTGGCAAGACGCGCACTTTATTGAGGTTAAAGTGTTTTTTAAGGGTATCTTCCAGCTCCAGACATCCTTCATAGCGTGAGTTGATCTGAACATGGATAACACCGGATTTCCGCCCTTTCTCCAGCAAACGGGAGACCTTAAGACGACTCAGGCCAAGCAGTTCACCGATGTCCCCTTGTGTCAGACCATCGTGATAGTAAAACCAGGCAACACGTGCCAGTAGTTCTTCTTCACTCATGCTGTTTCCTGGATAGCTGTTTTCTGTATAGCTATTGCCTGCATAGTTATTACCTGCATAGCTATTACCTGAACTATTATCCGGATAATCAAACTCCCCGGATGACACGTTTTTCTCTGATGCTGATTTTTTCTTGTTTGATTTGTTCGTCATAACAACTTCTTTAATCCCCTGGAAAAGAATTAAGCATGAAAGCCTCTGATGTACCAGAGGTATTCTGCAAAAAATTGAACATATTTTAATGAAGATCTAACTTTTTCACAAAATGTGATCGAAATATTGCAAAAAATTCAGATTATGGATTAGAGTCATGAACAAAAGTTTTTTTAAAAAATAAATGTTCACATCGGTATTCGGGTTAAGTATCCGGGGTCACAAACGGAAAACAGCAATAAGGTACAGCAGCGAAAATCATACAAACACCCTGAGGTAGCGTGATGTCACAAAGCAATTCCGCTAGTAATTCATTGCAAACGCATTCATTACAAATACGCTCATCGCAAAAACATGCTGCCAATACGCCCCCGCTTCTGGCTGTCCGGGGGATCAGTAAGCAATTTTCCGGTTTGGTGGTGTTGAAACAGGTTGATTTCACTCTGATGTCGGGGCAAGTTCATGCTTTGTTGGGAGGAAATGGGGCAGGTAAATCGACGTTGATGAAAGTCATCGCAGGTCTTGAGCAGCCGGATGCCGGAACACTGATGTTGGAAGGAAATACTATTAACCATTTGACACCTGCCAAAGCCCATCAGTTAGGTATTTATCTAGTACCACAGGAACCTTTGTTATTTCCCAACCTTTCTGTTCAGGAAAATATTCTGTTTTATCTGCCTAAGCATCAAGCCAGCAAAAGCCGGATGCAACAATTGTTGCTGCAACTGAATTGTCGGTTAGATCTGAGTGCACCAGCCGGAAGTCTGGATGTGGCAGATCAACAGATGGTGGAAATCATGCGTGGTTTGATGCGCAATTCCCGCATTTTGATCCTTGATGAACCAACGGCTTCTCTGACTCCCGCGGAAACAGAACGATTGTTTGAACGGGTACGGGAGTTGCAACAGCAACAAGTGGGGATCATCTTTATTTCCCATAAATTACCTGAAATTCGCCAGATTGCTGACTATGTTAGTGTTATGCGGGATGGTGGAATTGCACTCAGTGGGCCGACTGCGGATTTTTCAACTGAAACAATTATTCAGGCAATTACGCCTGAGGCAAGGGTTTCTGCATTAACAGAAACACAGAAACTGTGGTTGGATGCCGCTAATTATTTATCCAATAGCAATATTCAGGCTCCAGTGCTTGACGTGATTTCCCTGTGTGGCGAAGGTTTTCGTGATATCAGTCTGACTTTGAAGGCAGGAGAAATTGTTGGTTTGGCAGGAGTTGTTGGCGCAGGGCGCACGGAACTGGCGGAAACGCTATACGGATTGCGGCCTGTTGTGAGTGGCGAGATCCGTTTGCGTCAACAGAGTCTCAATCCACTGGATACAGCAGCACGATTGCGATGTGGCTTGGTTTATCTGCCGGAAGATCGACAGGCATCGGGATTGTTCCTTGATGCTCCCCTGAGCTGGAATGTTTGTTCACTGATCCATAACCAAAGCACGTTTTGGGTTCGTCCTGCTTATGATACCGCAGTGCTTGAGCGTTATCGCCGGGCGCTCAATATTCGTTACCGTCATGCCAGCCAACCTGCGCGTACCTTGTCAGGCGGGAATCAGCAAAAGATTCTGATTGCTAAGTGCCTGGAAGCAAAGCCAGTCGTTTTGATTATTGATGAGCCGACACGTGGTGTTGATGTCAGCGCACGCCATGAAATTTATCAACTGATACATAGCATTGCCAGCCAGCAAGTGGCAGTTCTGCTTATTTCGTCTGATCTTGATGAGGTCGTACAGTTGGCGGATAGGGTATTGGTTATGCACCACGGAGAAATTTGTGGCCACCTTGATAAATCCAGCATGAGTGTGGATGCGATTATGCATCTTTCTTTTGGTGAACAGGAAAATGGCGAGAGGGCATCATGCTGAAGTTTATCCAAAACTTTATCCAGAACAATCGTGAAGTCACCGCGCTGATTGCCATTTTAGGATTGTTTCTCCTATTAAGAAGTCTGGAGCACCATACTTTTAATTTCCAGACCATCACGATGATTTTTTCTAATGCGCAAATCCTGATGTTATTGGCAATGGGGGCAACGCTGGTAATGCTCACCCGCAATATTGATGTCTCCGTTGGTTCAACAATGGGGTTGTGTGCTGTCGTATTGGGAATATCTATCAATGCGGGTTTTCCATTATCGGTAGCCTGCCTGATAACACTATTGACTGGTGTAACGGCAGGTTTGGTAAATGGTGTGCTGGTGGTATGGCTAAAAATTCCGGCCATTGTCGCGACATTAGGTTCGCTAGGTTTATATCGTGGTTTGATGTTGTTACTGACAAGCGGTAAATGGATTGAGGGGTTACCTGCGGATGTGAAAGCGCTTGCTAACCCAATATTATTCGGCATTTCCCCTATTGGATGGTTGTTGATATTGCTGGTTCTGGCAATGACGTGGATGTTGAGGGTGACGGATTTTGGTCGTGGATTCTATGCCACGGGCGACAACCTGCAAGGTGCTCGTCAGCTTGGTGTGCCTATTAGTCGTATTCGTATTACCGCTTTTGCCGCGAATGGCGTAATGGCGGCATTGGCAGGTATTGTATTTGTCGCCCAGATTGGTTTTATCCCAAATCAGACAGGGAACGGGCTGGAAATGAAAGCAATAGCAGCCTGTGTTTTGGGGGGAATTAGTTTGCTCGGTGGTATGGGAACGGTGATAGGGGCAGTTTTCGGTGCTTATTTTCTGACGCAGATAGATAGTGTGCTGGTATTACTTAGACTGCCGGCATGGTGGAACGACTTTATTGCGGGTCTGGTTCTGCTGGCAGTGTTGGTATTTGATGGCAGATTGCGTAGTGCCGTTGAAAAGAACTTACGTCAGCAACGTTATGCCCGTTTCCTCAAGCCAGACAGTGATTTTGTTAAGGATTCAGCGGAAGAAAACAGGAGGCAGTCATAATATGAATGCGCTTAAAAGGCATGGACGACAACGTTATGGTTGGGAAACGGCTCTTGCTGTTCTGTTGGCTCTGGAAATTCTGTTATTTGGTATAGCAAATCCACGGATGCTGGATATTAATGTATTGCTGTTCAGCACCAGCGATTTTATCTGTATTGGTATCGTCGCCTTACCGTTGACGATGGTCATTGTCAGTGGTGGGATTGATCTCTCGTTTGGGGCGATTATCGGCTTATGTTCCATTGTATTGGGGATGATGAACCAGGCCGGGCTATCAATGGTTGTTGTTCTCCCTTTGACGCTGATTACAGGAGTGCTCTGTGGTTTGATCAATGCCGGGCTGATTTTCTACACTGGCGTTAATCCTCTGGTTATTACTCTTGGGACAATGTATCTGTTTGGTGGTAGTGCATTATTACTGTCCGGGTTATCGGGGGCGACAGGTTATGAAGGCATTGGCGGTTTTCCGGCTGCATTTACTGATTTCGCTAACCTGACATTGCTGGAACTGCCTGTACCGTTAGTTATCTTTACTGTTTGTATCATCGGGTTCTGGCTGTTCATGCACCGTACTCATTATGGACGCAATGTCTTTCTGATTGGGCAAAATAGCCGCGCCGCCCGTTATGCTGCAATTCCTGTCAATAAAACACTGTGCCTGTTGTATGCCTTAACGGGGTTAGCTTCTGCACTGGCCGCGATTGTTTTGGTGTCTTATTTCGGTTCAGCTCGCTCTGACTTGGGCAGCTCATTCCTGATGCCAGCTATTACTGCGGCGGTGTTGGGGGGAGCTAATATTTACGGCGGTTCCGGCTCTATCATTGGCACCGCATTAGCTGTCCTGTTGGTGGGCTATTTGCAGCAGGGGCTACAGATGGCGGGTATCCCAAACCAGATATCTAGCGCGTTATCTGGTGCTTTGCTGATTATGGCTGTGGTCGGACGCTCTGTTTCACTGCATCGCCATCAAATTCGTGATTGGTGGCAACGTTGGCGGGCTGCGGTTTTTCAGTGAGCTACTCTTGAATGATTCCTGAACTATCCCTGAGATAGAAAATCCTGAGACAGAAAATTATTCCTGAAATAGAAAAGAGTGGAGACAGGCATGAAAACACCGATAGTGAAAACACCGATAGTAAAAAAACTGGTTTTGGCGAGTGTGTTAAGTCTGGTATGTGTTTCTTGGGCACAAGCTGCTGACAAAATTGCATTTATTCCGAAGCTAGTTGGTGTCGGGTTCTTTACCAGTGGTGGACAAGGCGCACAGGATGCGGGTAAAGACTTGGGGATTGCTGTGACTTACGATGGCCCGACTGAGCCAAGTGTGGCAGGGCAGGTACAGCTCATCAATAATTTTGTTAATCAGGGTTACAACGCGATTGTGGTGTCAGCAGTATCACCGGATGGTTTATGTCCGGCACTGAAACGCGCCATGCAGCGTGGTGTGAAAGTGTTGACCTGGGATTCAGATACTGCGCCAGAGTGCCGTTCTATCTATATCGATCAGGGAACGCCAAAACAACTGGGCGGGATATTGGTAGAAATGGCTGCCAATCAAGTGAAAAAAGATCATGCAGTGAAAAAGGATAAAACAAAAGTAGCGTTTTTCTACTCCAGCCCCACTGTGACAGATCAAAACCAATGGGTGAAAGAAGCGAAAGCCAAGATTGCAGCGGAATATCCTGACTGGGACGTTGTGACTACCCAATTTGGTTATAACGATGCTGCCAAGTCTTTGCAGACTGCGGAAGGTATTCTGAGAGCATGGAGTGATTTGGATGTGATTATTGCGCCTGATGCCAATGCGCTGCCTGCGGCGGCACAGGCAGCGGAAAACCTGAAACGTAAGGATGTGGCGATTGTCGGATTCAGTACGCCGAATGTGATGCGCCCTTATGTAGAAAATGGCACCGTCAAACAGTTCGCCCTGTGGGATGTGGTGAAGCAGGGCAAGATAGCGATTCATGTTGCCAATGAAATGCTGAAAAAAGGCAATTTGAATGTGGGGGATAAATTGGTTATTCCTGACATCGGCACACTTGAGGTTTCACCGAACAGCGTTCAGGGA
Organism: Xenorhabdus sp. SGI246; assembly: GCF_040838225.1. Taxonomy (NCBI): domain Bacteria; kingdom Pseudomonadati; phylum Pseudomonadota; class Gammaproteobacteria; order Enterobacterales; family Morganellaceae; genus Xenorhabdus; species Xenorhabdus sp. SGI246. Next base: position 38,113 of record NZ_JBFPEZ010000006.1, on the reverse strand, counting down.
TACCGCTATGAAGCGAAAGGCAATGGCATTGTTGTAATGCCAGAGCGTGTGATTTTTACCAAAGAAAACATTAACCAATACGACTTCTGATTCATACCCAATAGATTTCGCGTTGTAACCTTCCGGAGGGAGAAATGGCAGATTTAGATGATATCAAAGATGGTAAAGATTTTGGCATTGATACACCGCAAAAGAATACATTGTTTGAACTGAAAGGCTGTGGTGCGTTGGATTGGGGAATGCAGTCTCGCTTATCGCGGATTTTCAATCCTGCTACCAATAAAACGGTCATGTTGGCATTTGATCACGGTTATTTTCAAGGGCCGACAACAGGGCTGGAACGTATCGATATTAATATCGCTCCACTGTTTGAACACACCGATGTGTTGATGTGTACACGCGGTATTTTGCGTAGTCAGGTTCCGCCAGCGACAAATAAACCTGTAGTACTGCGCGCATCCGGTGCGAATTCTATTTTGACTGAACTTTCTAATGAAGCCGTTGCGGTAGCGATGGAAGATGCGCTGCGGCTGAATGTCTGTGCAGTAGCGGCACAGGTTTATATCGGTTCAGAATATGAGCATCAATCCATAAAAAACATTATCAAGCTGGTGGATCAGGGGACGCGTTATGGGATGCCAACAATGGCGGTGACAGGTGTCGGTAAGGATATGGTTCGTGACCAACGTTATTTCTCTCTGGCAACCCGTATTGCAGCGGAGATGGGGGCGAATATCATTAAAACCTATTATGTCGATACTGGTTTTGAGCGGATTGCAGCGGGTTGCCCTGTACCGATTGTTATTGCGGGAGGTAAGAAACTGCCTGAGCTGGATGCGTTAATGATGTGCTATCAGGCCATTGATCAAGGCGCATCCGGTGTTGATATGGGGCGTAATATCTTCCAATCAGAAGCACCGGTAGCAATGTTGAAAGCCGTTCAGGCAGTTGTACATTGTAATGAGAAGCCTGCTCAGGCATATGAGTTGTTCCTGAGTGAAAAAGCGAAGGGAGAATAATATGCACGTCACATTAGTGGAGATTAATGTCAAAGCTGACAAGATCGACGAATTTATCCAAGTATTTCGCGATAATCACCTTGGCTCTGTGAAAGAGCCGGGTAATCTGCGGTTTGATGTATTACAAGATGAAAAAATCCCGACCCGTTTTTATATCTATGAAGCTTATACCGATGAAGCCGCAGTCGCAGCACATAAGAAAACTCCGCATTACCTGCGCTGTGTTGAAAAACTGGAATCACTGATGAGTGAGCCACGGAAAAAAAACACGTTTATTGGTTTGATGCCGGAATAAGGACGAGCCGGAATAGGGAAGAATAGTAATTTTCTGAATATTTGGCAGCCTGCAATACTGGAATAAGATATGCAGGCTGTTTTTCAAAAAATAGAATTATTTCTTTGTTGATGGGACGGCTAGTGTGCAGGTAAATATCTATAAGATTGGGGAGCGACAATATTATCTCCATCACCAGCTATACGACCGACCGACAGGCATGGTTGCATTAATCACAACTGAACGAACAGAGGTGTTTTTGAATATACCTCTTGTTTCCCCACAATAATCACTAATGATATAGGGTAGATATTATCTATCTAAAAAAATAAGCAGTAATAAACCCCACCACTTCTTCTGGACAATTCATATCAAGCTGCGGCAATGAGGTAGCCAGCGGGATATCGCTGGCAATGGCAATCACATGGGGATCAATCAGTTCCTCAAAGGAATGATTTAACCCATGCCGATACAGCGCAATTTTGGGAATGGCTTCGTCTTTGAAACCCTCAACCAGAATTAAATCCAGAGAATCTGTATCAAATCGGCTGGCAAGATAGTGCAGATCCAGTTCAGGTAATTCAGGTGTTTCTGCCATCAACACCCAGCGCTCCTGGCTGGCAACTAATGTTTGTGCTGCACCCGCTTTACGCAGTTCGTAACTATCCTTACCCGGTTTATCGACATCCATATTATGGTGAGTGTGTTTGATCAATCCCACACGTATTTTTTGCTGACATAACAGAGGAATGACCTGTTTTAGCAGGGTTGTTTTACCGGTTCCACTGTAAGCGGTCATTCCCAGTAATGGCAGGTTAGGTGGGAAGGTACTTTGATTCATGCTGACTCCCGAAGACATTCCCAATGCTGGCATTGCCAGTTTTGGCACTCTTCTGGTGTATTCAAATTGATGAAGGCTGTGGGATTAGGGATATAGACCGCTTTTGCTTTAATCATCTGCATAAAGAACATCAGCTTTCTGTCTCCCAACGCAAGATAGCTTTCTAATCTGGGTATCAGGCTACGGTGCATCAAAGCTAATGTCGGATGGGCACGTTCGCAATCATGTACATAAGCCGCCCATGAGTGTTGTTTATAACGCCAAAGTTTTGCGACTACGTCATCAGGGAAATCTGGCACATCACAAGGGACAAACATAACCCATTCATTAATAGCTTTCTTCAATACCGCCAGCATTCCTGCCAGTGGCCCAGAAAAATCAGTGATAATGTCCGGTATAATCGGGTAACCACTCTGATGATAAACTGACTGATTACGGTTGGCGTTAATCAACAGTTCATGAACTTGTGGCTGCAATTTTGTTGCTATGTGTTGGTATAATGGTATGCCACCAAATTGTAATAGTCCTTTATCATTTCCTCCCATACGGGTGGATAGCCCTCCAGCCAGAATTGCACCACTGATTTTTGGATACGTCATTGAAATCACCTGATACTTGGTCATGAAATATTTTATATTTGGTTATATAACCCTTGTAAATCAATATGTAACAATATACTACAGGAATAAGGGAGTATAACGCTTACTCTTGTTAACAGACCAATTTTTTCTCCCAATCATTCTTCTTGTTCTAAGAACTGTATAGAAGCTGGCTGAGGGTTGTACACACAAGGTATGATGGTTAAAGATTGATGAAAGAGAGAACTGAGTTGTGACAGAAACAATGGCTTTTAATTTCCAAAATATTACGCCGGACTTAATAATGGATGCTGTGGTGCAGTCTGGTTTGTATGTTGATTCTGGCTTAACTGAATTGAATAGCTATGAGAACCGAGTTTATCAGTTTATGGATGAAAACCGTAAACGTTATGTCGTGAAATTTTATCGTCCTCAACGCTGGAGCCAGCCGCAAATTCGAGAAGAACATGAGTTTGCACTGGCATTGCAGCAAGCAGATTTACCGGTTGCTGCACCGATGGTTATTGATGGACAGACGGTATTGGAGCATGGCGGGTTCTTTTTTGCCATTTTTCCTAGCGTAGGTGGACGACAGTATGAAGCTGATAACTTTGATCAGTTGGAAGATGTGGGGCGATTGTTGGGTAAAATACATCAAGTCGGTTACCAGAAAACATTTTCTGCCCGTCCAACTATCAGTCTCAATGAATATTTATACCAGCCATATCAATATCTGGCAGAATGTGATCTTATTCCCAACAGACGCAGAGCGGCTTTCCTTACTGCACTGGATGAATTGAACAAAGCTGTGGAAGCACAATGGAATGTTGATTGGCAGGTATTGCGGCTGCATGGCGATTGTCATGCTGGTAATATCCTGTGGCGTGATGAGGCATGGTTCGTCGATCTTGATGATGCCCGCAATGGCCCGGCTATTCAGGACTTATGGATGTTACTTAATGGTTCACGGCAGGAAAGATTGATTCAATTGGATATCCTGCTTGAATCATATGGCCAATTTGCAGAGTTTGACTTGAAAACACTGGCGCTGATAGAGCCACTGCGTGCAATGCGGATGGTCTATTATCTGGCATGGGTTGCTCGTCGCTGGCAAGATCCGGCTTTTCCAAAAGCGTTTCCATGGATGGCTGATGGTGACTTCTGGCATAAGCAGATAAATCTTTTTTCTGAACAAATCCAGTTGTTGCAGGAACCACCCTTACAGTTAACCCCGATGTATTAATTTTTCTGGAGAACACGATGAAAAAATTTTGGTTCGCATTGGTGGGAGTGTTTATGGCATTTAATGCCAGCGCTTCTGGCTTCTCTGAAGGCAAGCAATATGTTGCATTAAAAGATCCTGTTGCGGATCAACCTCAGGTTTTGGAGTTTTTCTCTTTTTATTGTCCACATTGTTATCAGTTTGAAAATATTTATCATGTGCCTGGTACAATTCAGAAAAACCTGCCTGCTGGCGTTACCCATGAACGTTACCATGTCGATTTTCTGGGGCCTTTGGGTAAAGATCTGACAGATGCGTGGGCTGTTGCTATCGTTATGAAAGTACAGGATAAAGTAGCGCCGATTCTGTTTGATGGTATCCAGAAAACTCAGACTATCATCTCTAAGGCTGATATCCGTAATGCGTTTATCAAAGCAGGTGTTCCTGGTGAAGAATATGATGCAGCATTAAATAGTTTCATAGTGAAATCTGTGGCAGCTAAAGAACGCCAGGCAGCTCAAGCTTTGCAACTACAAGGTGTTCCGGCAACTTTCGTCAATGGTAAGTATATGATTAACAACAGCGGAATGGATGTTAAATCTGCGCAGGATTATGCCAAAAAATATTCTGATGTTGTGAATTATCTGGTAACAAAAAAATAAGCAGTTACTATTAATATAAAATGATACAAGTATTGTGCCCGTTACTATAAGACTGGCACAATACTTGCTAAAAACCGTCTTTCATAACATAAACTCCGGTTATATCCACAAGTCAGTGATTTGTAAGTAGTTGCAATACTTTCACAATATTTGACGTAATCTATTGATTTTTACTCTCAGTTATTCCTTTTTAACATGGATAAACATAAATCTGTTTTATGTGCCAATTTTTTGTGCACAAAGTTATCCACAGTTTATTTATCAGAATATTTGTCAGGATATATAGAGGATATGGGTAACAGAACGAGAAAATTATCGCAAAATTCGTCTATGACTGCACAGTATGGCATTCTATTCTTTATTCATACTACAGAACGACGAAGACAATTTTATGGTACAGATAGCAGACAATCCCCTGATTTTGGTTGATGGTTCTTCATACCTTTATCGTGCATACCATGCTTTCCCTCCTTTGACAAACAGTGCAGGCGAACCGACAGGCGCCATGTATGGTGTACTAAATATGCTGCGCAGTTTAATCCTGCAATATAAGCCTAGCCATGTGGCGGTTGTATTTGACGCCAAAGGCAAGACGTTCCGTGATGAATTATTTGCTGAATATAAATCTCATCGTCCATCAATGCCGGATGACTTACGTGAGCAGATTGAGCCGCTGCATAAAATGGTTAAGGCAATGGGACTGCCAATTTTGGTTGTGCCGGGGGTTGAAGCAGATGACGTCATTGGCACATTGGCGTTGCAGGCGGAAAAAGAGGGGCATTCAGTTCTGATCAGCACAGGCGATAAAGATATGGCGCAGTTAGTGACGCCTAATATTACGCTGATCAACACCATGACTAACACCATTTTGGGACCAGATGAAGTCATTGAAAAATATGGTATTCCGCCGGAGTTAATTATCGATTTCCTTGCATTGATGGGGGATTCTTCTGATAACATTCCTGGTGTGCCGGGGGTTGGAGAGAAAACAGCACTGGGATTGTTACAGGGCATCGGTGGGTTAAATGAGATCTACGCCAGACTTGATGAGATTGTGACACTCAGTTTCCGTGGTGCAAAGACGCTGGCTGGAAAAATGGAGCAATATAAAGATGTTGCTTACCTCTCTTATCAGTTGGCGACCATTAAAACCGACGTTGAGCTGGATAAAACCTGTCTGGATCTTACGGTTTCCGCACCAGATAACGATGAATTATTGGCGCTGTTCGGTCACTATGAATTTAAACGCTGGTTGAGCGATGTACAAAATGGCAGTTGGTTAGAAAGCCGTCCGTCAGAGAAAAACGGGCAAAAGCCAACGACCAGCACGACGAACAAATCCACCGCAGCCAGTACACCAGCCGTAGCTAATATTTCTCCCGAAAGCTACCAGACTATCCTTGATCAGAAATCTCTTGATGAATGGGTTGGGAAACTGAAACAGGCACCCGCATTTTCGTTCGATACTGAAACAGACGGACTTGATACTTTAACTGCCAATCTGATTGGAATGTCTTTTGCTGTTGCAGTGCCCCAATCTTCAAAGGGGGAATCCTGTGTTGAAGCCGCTTATCTGCCGTTGGGACACGATTATCTGGACGCGCCACAACAGTTGGATTTGCATGAAGTGCTTACAGTCTTGAAACCGCTGTTGGAAGATGCCAACCTGCCGAAGATTGGTCAGAACCTGAAATTTGATCGTGGTGTACTGGAACGCCACGGTGTGGCATTGAATGGTATCGTTTTTGATACGATGCTGGAATCGTATGTCCTGAACAGTGTCGCAGGGCGGCATGATATGGACAGCCTTGCTGAACGTCATTTGGGATATAAGACCACGACTTTTGAAGAAATTGCGGGCAAAGGTAAAAAACAGCTCACTTTTAATCAGATCCCACTGGAAGAAGCGGCAAAATATGCTGCGGAAGATGCAGATATTACCTTGCGGTTGCATCAGGCTATGTATCCACAAATAGAAAATGTGCCGACACTGAAAAAAGTTTTCCAGGACATCGAAATGCCGTTGATTCCTGTACTTTCTCGCATGGAACGGACAGGCGTTTTGATCGATGCTAATACGTTAGCAGAACATTCGAAAAAGATTACCGCACGTTTACTCGAACTGGAAAAAGCCGCTTATGAATTGGCTGAAGAAGAGTTCAATCTTGCTTCACCTAAACAATTGCAGGTCATCTTGTTTGAAAAAATGAATCTGCCTGTTTTGAAAAAAACGCCAAATGGTGCACCCTCCACGAATGAAGAAGTGCTGGAAGAGCTGGCGGAAGATCATGAGTTACCAAGAATTATTTTGGAACACCGTGGGTTGGCAAAACTGAAATCGACTTATACCGATAAATTGCCGCTGATGGTCAGTCCACTGACTCAACGCGTTCACACCTCTTATCATCAGGCAGTGACAGCAACCGGGCGTCTCTCTTCCCGTGATCCTAACCTGCAAAATATTCCTGTTCGTAATGAAGAAGGGCGACGTATTCGCCAGGCATTTATTGCACCAGAGGGTTATCGCATTATGGCTGCGGATTATTCGCAGATTGAGTTGCGGATTATGGCGCATTTATCACAGGATAAGGGATTATTGGATGCTTTCGCACAAGGCAAAGACATTCATCGTGCTACGGCCGCAGAAGTTTTTGGTGTGCCACTGGAGCAAGTTACCGGCGAACAGCGCCGCAGCGCGAAAGCAATTAACTTTGGTCTGATTTATGGCATGAGTTCGTTTGGTTTGTCCCGCCAATTGGGTATTCCGCGTGGGGAGGCTCAGCGTTATATGGATCTCTATTTTGAGCGTTATCCGGGTGTACGGGAATATATGGATCGTACTCGTCAACTGGCTGCTGAGAACGGATTTGTTGAGACGCTGGAAGGTCGTCGTCTGTATCTGCCAGATATTAAATCGCGCAATGCCATGCGTCGTAAGGCTTCTGAGCGTGAGGCCATTAATGCCCCGATGCAGGGAACGGCAGCAGATATTATCAAATTGGCCATGATAGCGGTGGATGACTGGATCGTCACTGCACAACCGAATGTGCGTATGATTATGCAGGTTCATGATGAACTGGTGTTTGAAGTACATGAATCAGAGCTGGTTATCGCGGAACAGAAAATCAGAGAGTTGATGGAGAAAAGTATGCAGCTTGGTGTCCCTCTGAAAGTTGATGTGGGGGTCGGGGAGAATTGGGATCAGGCTCACTAATCTTTATTGAATAATTTTTATGAAAGCCACAGCGCATTAAATGCGCTGTGGCTTTCTTTATTATGCTGTGAAGGGGCGTGAGACAAGAATTTTGGTTAGATTTGAGATTAGATCCAGATCTCACAAATATGTAATTAAACTACAAGAAAAATGGTGTAATGACAGAGATTGATCACATAATTTTGGCTAAATCGAGGTATTTATTGAAAATTAATTACAAAAAAATCTTTTGTTGATAAAAAAAATAGGGTAAAGTTATTGGCGTAGGGTACAGAGGTAAGATGTTCTATCTTTCAGACCTTTTACTTCACGTAATCGGATTTAGCTGAATATTAGCTGCCCCAGTCATCTTTTTGACTGGGGCGTTTTTTTATGCACGATTTACGATTGTTGCAGAAGAAAGGAAAAGGTCAAAATTACTTCACGTTAATAGTGGGTTGACTGAACCAGTTATTAAGTTTCTGTTCAAGTTTGTCTATGCCGATTTTTTTCAAAACAGAGAAATTCTCGATCTGAATATCACCTTCCAGACTAGCCAATTCCTGACGTACTTTGTTTAATTGACTTTTGCGTGCCCCTGATGCCAGTTTATCGGCTTTGGTCAGTAGTATCATGACCGGCACCTGCATCACGACCGCCCATTCAATCATTTGCCTATCCAGATCTTTTAGTGGATGACGGATATCCATCAATACCACCAGCCCCTGTAGGCATTCACGTTTCTGGAGGTATTCCCCCAATGCTCTCTGCCACTTGAGTTTCATTTCTTCCGGTACTTGCGCATAGCCATAACCCGGTAAGTCAACGAGGCGTATACCTTCTTCCACCTCAAATAGGTTAATCAATTGAGTTCGTCCGGGAGTTTTACTGGTACGGGCAAGACTATTTTGCCGGGTCAGTGCATTCAGCGCACTGGATTTACCGGCATTTGACCGACCGGCAAACGCGACCTCAATGCCCACATCTTGAGGCAGGTAGCGAATGTCAGGTGCACTCGTGACAAAGTGGGTCATATGATAGTTGTAGTTCTTGATGGTCAAAATGGTTATCTCCCTGCGGAATACACGAAAAAACAGCGTGGTGATTATACCGAGAGCAACGGCTTGTGGACAGGTGTAACTTTATCGTGATGTTTCTATTACGACATATTTTTGCTTTTTGACTGAAATTATTTTTGCCTAACGTAGTAAAGAATATTCTGCAACTTTTTCCTGCCTAATATGTATGAAAGAACACCAAGATAGACGCTATTCCAAAAATAAACTCTACCCAAGATAGGAGAATATAATATCTATTTAGATAGATATTCTTTAGCAAAACTCTTAATTACTCGTAAAAGTTGGTAAATCTTTGCAACTTAGCGCTATAGGGAATTACACTTAATGAGTTTTATGGGTTTTGTTATTGACCTCAAGAATAAAGGAACCATCAATGTTTAAACGTATTTTTGTGTCGCTTATGACGGCATGTGCTATCAGTGTGATGGCTGTTCCAGCATTGGCTGCTGAAACTCACGTGAAGCTGGTGACATCAGCAGGTGAAATAGAGCTTGAACTGGATAGCAATAAGGCACCGATTACCACAAAGAATTTCGTTGAGTATGTGAATGAGGGTTTTTATAACAATACGATTTTCCATCGCGTTATTCCCGGTTTCATGATTCAGGGAGGGGGCTTTACAAAAGATATGAAACAGAAAGTCACCAAAGCTCCAATCAAAAATGAAGCTGATAATGGATTACGTAACTTGCGTGGAACAATTGCGATGGCGCGCACCGCAGATAAGGATAGTGCAACCAGTCAGTTTTTTATTAATGTGACTGATAATGCTTTTCTTGACCACGGTCAGCGTGATTTCGGCTATGCCGTCTTTGGTAAGGTAGTGAAAGGGATGGATGTGGTTGACAAAATTTCTCAAGTCAAAACAGAAAATGTTGGGCCTTACCAAAATGTTCCTGTTAAACCGATTGTGATCCTTTCTGCAAAGGTTGTTTCCCAATAACCTTGATGAGAAAAACGTGTTTTTTGCCTGAAAGATAGAAAATGAGACGGTATTGGCCTGTTATTACACTTTTTGAAGTTTCAGGGTTTTTAAAGTGCCGTCTCCCTTTCTCACTCCCCTTTCGTTTTCACACGAAAAAGACCTCACTGTGAATATGTGCCGCTGTCTGGCGGTAATCCCTGCCCCTATTTTAAAAATGCCTATGTGGTATGATGACTGTCCCGCTACCGTTGGTGCTGTTTTACCTAATTTTACCGTGATACAGAACGCATAATGTCCAATAGGACAACGCAATATATAAAACTATAAAAATCAGTAGGATGAACTCCTATGTTATTAATAATAGATAACTACGACTCTTTTACATTCAATTTATATCAATATTTTTGTGAGTTAGGGACGAATGTTTTAGTTAAGCGTAATGATGAATTACAGCTTGAAGATATCGAGAAATTGGCGCCGACTCATTTAGTGATCTCTCCGGGGCCTTGTACACCAGATGAATCAGGGATTTCACTGGAAGCCATTTCACATTTTGCCGGGAAATTGCCAATTCTGGGGGTATGCCTCGGACATCAGGCGATTGGTCAGGCTTTTGGCGCGAGTGTTGTTAAAGCCCGTGAGGTGATGCACGGAAAAACCAGTTTAATTCACCATAACCAGCAAGGTGTATTTAAGGGATTGAATCGTCCGCTGACAGTGACCCGTTATCATTCTTTGGTCATCGCCGCAGAAACGTTACCTGCATCTTTTGAGGTTACAGCATGGAGCCAGCATGATGGTAATGTGGATGAAATAATGGGAATACGTCACCGTACTCTCCCCCTGGAAGGCGTGCAGTTCCATCCGGAAAGCATCCTGAGTGAACAAGGGCATGAACTGTTAAATAATTTTCTTAAATATTAACGAAGAACGATTCAATTCCTCTTTTGGCTGTTGTTTACGGCCATTTTTTACGAAGCACCTGTGGGCAAGTTATATCACTAAATTATGCACCAGCGGGTTTCATTTTGTTAAGGGATGAGAGAAGCTGGAGGATGGAAAGCAAAAAGCCAGTGCTCTATGGGCTGCACTGGCCTAATTCAAGCGCAATTTCAGGAACTAGCGGGTTCCATAAACGACAATCGTTTTGCCGTGCGCAGAGATCAGGTTTTGATCTTCCAGCATTTTCAGAATGCGGCCGACTGTTTCACGGGAGCATCCGACAATCTGCCCAATTTCCTGACGTGTAATTTTGATTTGCATACCATCAGGATGGGTCATTGCATCAGGTTGTTTGGCCAGATTGAGTAATGTTTGTGCAATGCGACCTGTCACATCCAGAAATGCCAGGTTTCCAACTTTTTCCGATGTTGTTTGTAAGCGGCTTGCCATCTGAGCGGATAAACGCATCAGAATGTCAGGATTAACCTGAATTAACTGGCGAAATTTCTTATAGGAAATTTCAGCCACTTCACAGGCGCTCTTAGCTCGCACCCATGCAGTACGCTCTTGCCCTTCTTCAAACAATCCAAGTTCACCAATGAAATCCCCCTGATTTAAATAAGAGAGAATCATTTCTTTACCTTCTTCATCTTTTATTAGAACAGCAACTGAACCTTTAACAATGTAGTAAAGCGTTTCTGCTTTCTCGCCTTGATGAATAAGCGTGCTCTTGGATGGATATTTGTGAATATGGCAGTGTGACAAAAACCATTCAAGAGTAGGGTCTGTTTGTGGCTTGCCGAGAACCATTCGCTTTATCCTCTGTTGTTATTTCCGCCTTTATGTTCTGAGAAACTGTCAGTTTCTCATCAGGCTGGCTTTATAAAGTCAATAGATTAACATATTAACTTGCTGAAAAACTGACGAGTAAGAATTTTATATAGGTTTATAAAGGATGCTAACATATCGGTGTAGTCATCCAGACCCATAAAACCTGCCAGCTTCGCTTGTAACTCTGTTTGTAACACAGGAAAACTTTTCTGTCTTCTCCTGTATCGCTTCAGCATATAAAACCAGTTAATAAATTACCAGAAATCTGTTTGCAGAACACCACTTACCATATTTTCATTTATAAGTAGGTGAATAGTGGGTATTTTGTCACAGGTAACATTATTTTTTGTTACCTGCGTTATTGATAATTAACTTGTGCTTAATTCAGGAAATTTTTTTGCCTTCCAATAATTGTTGAACTAACGGAGCCATAATTAACTCCATTGCCAGTCCCATTTTTCCACCCGGAACGACGATAGTATTTATACTGGAAATAAACGAACCCTGAAGCATGGCCAGTAAATAAGGGAAATCGATTTGGCTCAGTCCACGGAAGCGGATGACGATAAAACTTTCGTCCAGAGAAGGAATAGCTTTGGCGGAAAAAGGGTTGGAGGTATCAACAGTAGGAACGCGTTGAAAGTTGATGTGAGTGCGGGAAAACTGTGGCGTAATATAGCGAATATAATCATCCATTGAACGAACCACAGAATCCATAACCGCTTCCCTTGAATGCCCGCGTTCACTGGTATCGCGAATGAGCTTTTGTATCCATTCAAGATTGACAATGGGGACAACACCAATTAGCAGATCGACTAATTCTGCGACATTGTATTGTGGCGTGACAACACCACCATGTAATCCTTCGTAAAACAGCATATCGGTGTTTGATGGTAGTGATTCCCAGGGCGTGAATGTGCCTGGTACTTGGTTGTAGGGAACAGCTTCATCATAAGTATGCAGATATTTCCGCCAGCGGCCAGTACCTGTTTCCCCATATTCAAAGAATGTCTTCTCCAGCATATGGAAATCATTCGCTTCTGGCCCGAAATAACTGATGTGCCTGCCTTGTTCTTTCGCTTTACGTATTTCTGCGTCCATTTCAGGGCGGGTATAACGGTGGAAGCTATCCCCTTCGATAAGTGCGGCAGTGATGCCGAGTTGTTGGAAAATCTTGCGAAATGCCACACTGGTGGTTGTCGTTCCGGCTCCGCTAGAGCCGGTTATGGCAATGACAGGGTGTTTGGCAGACATAAGAAACAGACTCCTTATCATAAAAAATTGGGATGATCGTTCTTGTGATCAGCAGTATCAGGCCAATAAAACAAACAGATGTTGAATGAAATGCTATTGAGCCAGAAATGATTTGAAACTATGGACGGAACATCTCCTTAGGCATGATATTGACAGTCTCATGTAATTCAGACCAAACCAGCAGGGCTTCACCCTGCTCAAGCTGGTGTTTTACATCCTGTACTTTTTGTTCCAGTGTTTTTTCGAGTTCACCGTAGTCGGTGCCTTCCCGCAAGACAAAACTTTCGATCAAGTTGAGTAGAGTATCGGGTTCTACTTGTTGCCACGGGATAATCATTGTGGTCGCTCCATATCACATTATATTAGCTGCTGGTATTGCTTAGTTTTGAGGATGTTTTTGAGTTTAACTTTCATTTTTAACTGGCCTTGTATGCTAAATAACATACTGCTATTTTCTTAGAAAGGAAATGCCAATAATTGAGGGATAAAGCACGCCATGACCGCCAGCCTGATATTCTCACTTAGCACATTTATGTTTATCTCCGCAATCACGCCCGGCCCGAACAATATGTTACTGACATCATCTGGTGCCAACTTTGGGTTCCACCGCTCGTTGACACTGTTGTTGGGAATTGTTTTTGGGATGCAAACCGTCCTGTTGCTGTCTGCCTTTGGTATTGCCGCGTTACTGCTGGTGTATCCGGCTATACACACCGGATTGAAGGTGCTCGGTAGTCTGTATTTACTGTGGCTGGCCTGGAAGACGGTGACGGCACAATACAAACGGCTGGAGGCTACACAATCCCTTGGGACACCCATTAAAAGCCATCAAGGCTGGCTATTGCAGTTTTTGAACCCGAAAGCATGGATGATGGGGTTAGGGGCTATCAGTAGCTACAGTTTAGCAGGGGATTTATATATCCATTCCATTCTGGTCATCAGCGTGGTGATGCTATTGTGTAATACAGTCACCGGAATGGTATGGCTGATTTTGGGTGCCATGATTGGCCGCCTGTTAAAAAGCCGTACCGCATGGTTTACTTTCAATATCGTAATGGGGCTTTTGACCGCGGCTTGTGTACCATTGATCTGGATTAGCTGAATCAGCTCAAATCAATATTCTTGCTGCCAAAGAAAAATGTCAGCACAAAGCCGCTGATATACGAAACAATCAGCCCTGCACCGTATACTGCCATGCCCATGAAAATGCCTGTTTGGGATGTCATTAAGGGCAGGGCAACCACACCGGAGGGGCCGAAAACTGTATTCAGACCGACGGGCAATCCAAACCAGGCAATCAGGCCGACAAAAAAACCACCAACAGCGCCACCAAAACAGGCGGTAACGAAAGGTTTGATGCGAGGCAATGTGACACCATAAATTAGGGGCTCACCGATCCCCAAAAAGCCTGGAATAATAGCTCCTTTGATTTGAGTGCGTAATAACGAATCTTTTTTGGCTCTGACATATAGCGCCAGCGCAGAGCCCACTTGCCCTGCTCCTGCCATTGCCAGAATAGGAAACAGGGAATTAAACCCTTGTGTTTCTACCAGAGCAAAATAGACTGGCACAAAACCCTGATGTACACCGAACATCACGGCTATCAAAAAAAATCCCGCCAAAATGGCTGTGCCGAATGGATTACCATTTAGGTTAGTGAAAAGCCATGACATTGCTGTAAACAGATAACTGCCTGTCGGCATAATCACAATAAAAGTAACCGCGCCCATAATAAGCAGTGTGATAGCAGAGGTCAGGATCATGTCCAGGTCAGCGGGCATGATCTTACGGATCTGCTTCTCAACCCAGGCTCCCAGAATACAGGCAATCAATACCCCGATAATATTTCCCCGTGGATCGATGGGAAAGCCAAAGAAGTTATTGATACCAGAATAAAAGCCGCTGAGGGTGTCAGGGTTATAACCCAAAATAAACAGGGAAGCGATGATAGCCCCATTAACGCCTGAACCGCCAAAAGCCTTCTGTGCGTTGTAACCAACCAAGATACTGAAGAAAGTGAACATTCCTTTGCTGAAAATCTTCATATAACCGATCATTTCAGCCAATACAACGTTGGGTTGAGCAACACCCTGAATGAAAATTTGCTCCAGCAGAGTCGCAAGGCCCAGTAGTAGACCAACAGCAATAAATCCTGGGACGAGAGGAGTAAAAATGGTAGCAAATTTGGTAAGGAATTTATGGATTGAACGGGTTTGTTTCTCTTTGAGGTGTTTTTTATTGGAAGAGGCAATCTCTTTCAAATTTGCCGGGCGATGTTCTGTTGAAAGATGTTCGGAGGCAGGATGATCAGCAGAACTTAATAGTTCATTCATCATATCCGCGGCTGTTTGAGCCTTACCAGGGCCGAGGACGATCTGGAGTTGTTCATGACTTTCAATTACCCCCAGAACGCCGGGAATTAGTTTCAGTTTAGCTTTATCGACCAGTAAATCATCACGTAAAGTCAATCTCAGACGAGTCATACAGTTGCCACTATGTATGACATTACTTGTTCCACCAATAGCGTGAAGAATTTCAACCAGCATATCTGAATTAATTTTAGCCATGTACCACCCCTGTGGTTTATCTTCCACAAAGAAAAAGTAATGATTATCGAACGGTTGAAATCGCTGGCCGGATGAATCCTCGATGTTCTGTTAATAATGTTTTGGCTTCTTCGGCACTGATCCCCGATAGAATCATCACAATTGCAGTCTTGCAGTGACCGTTACAGGCGTTCAGGGCTTGTTCTGCCGTCTCCCTGCTGCACTCAGTAGCAGCCATGACAATATTTTTTTGCCGTTCAACTAACTTAGCATTAGTGGTTTCCACATCCACCATCAAATTGCCATATACCTTACCAGTACGGATCATGGCGCCTGTCGTGATCATATTCAGCACCAGTTTTTGCGCTGTACCTGCTTTCATACGGGAGGAACCTGTTACAACTTCTGGCCCGACAATAGGAGTAATAGCGATATCAGCTAAATGGGTCATTGGACTGCCAGAGTTGCAACTGATACAAGCGGCAGTTGCTCCTATTGATTTAGCATATTCCATTGCTCCCAACACGTAGGGTGTCCGGCCACTGGCGGCAATTCCGACCAGCACGTCTTTTTCATTAAAGTGTAGTACCTTAAGATCATCTGCGCCTAGTTGCCGATTATCTTCCGCGTTTTCGACGGCTTTCAAAATAGCTTGATGCCCGCCAGCAATTAAACCAACCACTTGTCCCGGTTTGGTGCCGTAGGTTGGCGGACATTCGCTGGCATCCAAAATTCCTAATCGACCTGATGTTCCTGCTCCGCTATAGATTAAGCGTCCACCCTGACGTAAAGCTTCTGCAACTTTATCAACGACGAGAGCAACCTGAGGCAATGTCTGCTCAACCGCAACGGCGACTTTTTTGTCTTCATCATTGATGACGCGGAGCATATCGAGAGTTGATAACTCATCAATATGAGTACTGGCGGGGTTACGGCTTTCAGTCACCAGATTATTCAGATCGATTTTCATCATTTTTTCCTGCTACATGTGATGGAATGATTTTAGGTAATTCATAAATACTGAATTATCGCATTGATCACATAATATAACTTTCATCTTTCAGACTGTTTTTCTATTTGCTTTGTTCATTACGGTGTTGGGCTTAATACGTGAATCTAAGAACGACAGAAACACAGGTTCAGTTTATTAGCCTGTGTTTTTATTTTCTTAAATATCTAATCCATTGATTAATGGCATCAGGCTAACCTATAAGAACCTTGCGATAACTATCGGTTATCAGTCGATAACTGTTCCTGGTTGCATAATTAAGAAATCTTTCTAATATATTAAAGTGGGTAAGTAATCTTACTCCAGTTGTGTTGGTATCGAAATAAGATTACTGATAATAAATCTATCGGGGTACTCATATATGTCATCATATATTGGTAAATTCATTGGTTTCTTCACTATTCTTTATGCGTTGCTTATCCCTTCTACAATCATGAACGCTTTTGCTGAAAGTAACGTAACACGTGAACAAACTGATGTATCCAAGATAGATAATGTAGGCATTTCAGTAAAAGAAGTAAGTAAAAAGCTTTTGACCTCCAATACCAATAAAAAGGATGATATACAAAACGCAGATAATATTTCAGAACATGAGCTACCTGATTTTATTACAAGAAATATTCAGACGGTAGGTAATATACTGTCATCATCTTCTTCGCAATTGGCAGAACAAGCCAAATCTTACGCTTTGGGAAGAATCAACAGCACTGTTACCTCTGAAGTACAAAAATGGTTATCCCAATTTGGTACAGCAAAAATTAACTTTGGCCTTGATAGAAAAGGTAAATTGGAAAATAACTCATTAGATCTGTTATTACCCCTTTACGATAATAAAGCTGATTGGTTGCTCTTTTCTCAATTAGGTTATCGCAATAAAGATAGCCGGAATACAATTAACCTTGGTTTGGGGGGACGTTTTTTTTATCAAAACTGGATGTATGGCCTGAATACATTTTATGACTATGACCTGACGGGTAAAAACAGGCGCTTAGGATTAGGAGGCGAAATTTGGGGGGACTATATTAAACTTTCCGCTAACGCTTACCGTCGTTTAAGTGACTGGCAAATTTCACGGTATTTCGAAGAGCACCATGAACGCCCGGCTAACGGCTATGACATTAATGGAGAATTCTTCCTGCCTGCTTACCCTAATCTGGGGGGAAAATTGTCCTATGAGCAATATTTTGGCGACAACGTGACTTTATTCAACCGGAAGACTAAACAGAAAAACCCCAAATTGGTTAAATTGGGTGTGACTTATACGCCGATTCCATTGATTACAATGGGAGTGGATTATAAACAGGGAGAAAGCGGGCGTACTGAAACACAATTTCTGGCGAGTTTAAACTACAGATTGGGGGTTCCTTTGAGTACGCAGTTATCACCGGATAACGTGGCCTCTATGCGTACATTAGCGGGCAGCCGTTATGATTTGGTGGAAAGGAATAATAATATCGTGCTTGATCATAGGAAAATTCCGATTGCTGAGTTTTTTGTACCAATTCAGGGTTACAAGATTAAAGATAATATTTTGATAGTCATCCCAAAAGGAAATACTAAAGATGGAAATTTAACTGCTGATGGTACAAGTAAATATATCTATAAAGCTATTGTATTAGATAGCAATGATAAGGTTGTGAAAAATAGAATAATCCCTAATGTGAAATGGAATAAAAATAAGGTCGTAGAGGGGCTTACTTTAAATGTACCAAAAGGAGATATACAAACGAATAGCGAAGGGGAATTAACCGCAGAGTTAACCATGACTGGTGGTAAGGGAGAAAAGGATATTGTTGTATCTCTTTCTATTGAAGGGAATACACCAATACAGGCTCATCCGGTATCTTTTGATAAGGCAAATGTTTTTTTAAAACCTCTTCCAGAAGGCACTATGAAAGTTAATAAATCTTATAAGCTGACTGTAGTCGCTAAAGATGATGATGACCAACCGGAGATTAACAAGAAGGTTACTTTTACCTCTGTACCGGAAGGGATCGAATTTAAACCAACGAGCACTAAGATTGATGATAATGGTGAAGCAACTACAGAATTTACCAGTACAAACGCTCGACAGTATAAGATAATAGTCACTGTCGATGATTTATTAACATTAGAACATCCTGTAGAATTCGCGGCACCAGTGGAATTTGAGATTGCAAGTGTTGAAGTTGTTGGCACTATTGATGAAAACGGAGTTTTCCATCAAGGCTATGATTCCTCTAAACCATTAGTTGCTGATGGGAAGAGTGCATATAAATATAGAGCGAAGATTGTGAATAAACACGATCAAACATCTGTTATTCCGAATCAGACATTTTTTGATGTGAAATGGAGTCGAGATCATGAACAGATTAAAGTTGATCTGGGGCAACCTGAAAAAGATCCGAAAAATGAAAATACAACGGATGCAGAAGGATATTTATATGCAACATTAAAAAGCCATAATGCAGGGGTGAAAGATATAAAAGTCACATTACAAATGTCTGAGCCAAACGATCAGAAAGAATCCAAATTTGCAGATGATTTAGTTAGCTTTAAACCGAAAGATCAGGATGCGGTTTTGTTTGTTTATAATAAATTTAATCAACAAAAGCAACGGTACTTTACTGAAACAGGCCATCCGTATACGGTTTTTAACTCCCTGATTGGCAGGCTTGGAAAAAATTCATCAGGCGCTTTTGGTAATGAAGCTAATTATAGCATAGAACTGGATGATAATAATGTATTTAATAACATAATTATGGTGGATAAAAATAGTAACGTTATAAATTTTCCTGGGCCAGCAGGTAATGCAACGATAAAAGCAGAAATAACAGAAAAAGATGGAAGGACTTATTTATATCATTACGCTGTGAATATGGTTAGACAAATTACATACCCCTATTTTCCCGGTAAAAATCCAGAGCTGCGAGGCTATCATAGAGCGACGGATGGAGTAACATGCAACGATCTGAACCGTGACGGCAATATGGGATTTGATGCTTTTATATCTGTTTCTGAACAAGATTTTATGAAGTCGTATGAAAAGCATGCGATAAATACTGAGTTTGACAACCTTTATGACTGGGGATTATTTAATGATAATCCTAGTGATGTTAACGTAGACAAACTTAAATATAAATTGTTAGCCGCCTACAATAGTAAAGTTTATGTAATATTTGATCCTCATACAGAGAAATCAAGTACTGAATCTGATGATGAAGGATTATTAATTTGTACTATTGACACAAAAAAAGATCGTGGTACCAAATAACCGAGTGAAATTTTCAATAGCAATCAGTTAATACAGTTAACTAATTGCTATTATTGATTGTTTTTTAATTTTAATAGATGAAATAAATTTAATTGATTTAATTTCTACTGGGAAATATTACAAGCGAATAGTGATAACTAATTGTTATCAGGTGATAAAAAAAATTCATTATATTTTTAATCTTAATTTCTTTAAGTTAAATCCCGTTAGGTAATGAATATAAAGAAGCTCGAATAAATGAGTTTCCAAAGGATAGTGTAATTGTTTTCTTTCATATAAATATAATGAGGTTACAAAATTATGTCAGAAACAAAAGATGTATTAACAACAACGATTTCAAAACAGGCAGACCTTATCGTAGGACAGCGTTTTCTTTTAACTATTACTTTAATATCTAAAAAAGTAATTGATGTTGCGAATGTAAATATTACATTTACAGAAGTAACATCCAATATTATTGCTCCACACGGAGAAATTGTATTAAATCGTCAAAACGCTGATGGCACTGCGGTTACATGTGATGTATTGTTGACGGTTAATAAAAATGCACAGGAAAAAGCGCCAATAAAATTTACCATTAAAGCGAATGGTTCTACTGCCGATCCATTCGTTTTTAACGGGACAGCCAGAACAATAAATCCAGATACATTACCCCTTATATTTGATAAAGAATTTTTAGATATAAAGAACGTAGTAAACGGTTCCATAAATAGTGATTTGAAATCTATGGCGACTACTACTTTGCTGGATATGAATGGAGATCCTCTAAAAAATGTTCCTATTTTGATACGATCAGAAAAACTAAAACACCTAACTTCCTGTAAGTTTAAGGATCACACAGAAAAAGAAGTTCCAGTAAAGTACATTGGCGCTTTCAGTTATCCTGTAATAACTATAAATTCTGATGAAAAAGGGAATATAAAGTTTTATATTTATCCAATACAAGCACATTCAATGATTCTTTACTTGGAAACTTGGATTTTGAATGTTGTACGTCCAGTGGATGCTATTTCTCCTCTTTTTCTTGTTAACACTGAAATCCCTGACGATCTAGATGCTATGCCAGAACCAAATATATTGGGTACAACTTCTAATTTAACTTCTTATTCTGGTACTCCAAATTTTTATGTGGGAATATACGATTACCCAAATGCAGCGCAAGGTGACTATATACTCTTTCTGACTAAAGAACAAGATAAGGAACGTAAATATAGTGGTCATTATGTTATTGTAGGTGATCCGGGCAAAGAACTGGGGCAGGATAAATATACTTATCAAGTTCCCTATGGTATTTTTAAGATAGGTGTTACTTACGAATTTAACTGTGTAGTTATTTTAGGGAGAGATGGTAGTTCTATAACTTCTCTTCCAGAATATGTGACTTATATGGGAGGCGCGAAATATTCTCCTTCTCCAGATATAGAAAGGAAATATGACGCCTGTAAGGTATATACGAGCCTTGGCGTTAAAGATGATGAGATATTCCCTGGTGAAACTATTGGTTATGATAACATAAAAAAATATTTAGATAATCCCAAAGGAAGCACAGGGTTATTTATTGAAGTTGTAGGAGATAAAAATTCAAAAACAAAAGTACCTTTAGGTGCAAAAGTGACATTAAATATGTATATTCAGGCATCAAACCGTAATATACAAGTGCCTTATAAAATGGGCACCATGCCACATGATATTAATTCGGAAACTAATAGATATTCTTTATTTTTTAATATTAAACTAGAAGATCTTGTTAATATATTACCATATGATAATGGTGGAGCGGGTACTATTTGGTTTGATTATGAATTTAGTGTAGCCAGGAGTAAATATTATGGTAAGGTTTGGGAAGGAGGAATAGATACACGTACAGGAATACCAGAAAATGATAATAATTAGTTTCTATTGGATGGCATAATTTTTTTAGATTTATTATGAAACATGCTGTTATGAATTTGATATTATGCCACATCAATCTGATCCATAAAGTAGGCGATATTCATTATTTTTTAATATTAAATCCGATGATCTTATCAATATATTACTATATGATAATGATTATCGGCTTTATAGGAATCTAATTCTGTTATTTATTTGTCAACTAATTTAAAAGTAAAAAGTCAATATCAGTATATTTTCTTATCACCATTAAAATTAATTGTTCCTTTTGTATTGTATAATTTTAATGGCAATAATATCTAACTATTTTAATTATTAATTTAATATTTCAAGAGAATATAGATATGGGAAAATTTGGTAATATCCAATTGATATTTTATCATTGTAATATGTGATAATTAAATTTATAACTTGTAAGTTATTAAATTCTCACCAATACAGTGTTGATAATGATTTTTTTAGTGTGATTTATTTTTTTATTAATGCATAATATTATTATGAAAATAGGGGTTTCTTATATGAATATTAATGAAATAAATTTTGATTCATTACAGTTGGATATGGACTTTCCATTTTTTGCTATTCCTAATCTACCTGATCATGGTGTAGGTAATAAAAGAATAAAAGTTACTGCAAATATTATAGATATATATGGTAACGACCTTCCTAATATCTCTATATTTGTATCAGATTCTATTCCTGAAAATCTTAAAAAAGTAAAAATTTACAATTCAGAATCAAATCAAGAAATTCCCATTATATACCAAGATAGTAGAGAAGGATTTACTATAAAAACTAATGAAAATGGAAAGGTTGAATTTTTTATTCAACCACTTCAGGCTCATTCTGTTGTTCTTGATTTATATTCTAATGTAATTGGGTCAACAAAACAGGTTCCTGCTAAGCATACAATTTTTATTGTTAATAAGTCACCGGATAACATGAAGATTAAATTTGGAATGCCGCAAATAATAAACTTCTTTGGTGAGTATTTAAAATCTGATGGGAACAGTAAATTTAAGGTTGAAATACCGGGGTATTCAGGAGCAACACCGGGAGATTATATTTTATTTTTTGTAAATGGAGAATATACAAAGTATTTTGTCAGAAGGGAGCAGGAAGGTGATTCGAGTATTTTTTATCATTTGCCATATGATATCTTCACAAAAGATATTTATTCAAATTTCTTCTATGTCATTATCAGAGAATCTGGAGACATACTGGCGGATAAGTCCAACTCATTGCCTTTAATTTATAAAGGAGGTGTTATATATAAACCAGAACAGAACCCGGCATCAGGCAGAAACTATGCTACTTGTGTTGTATATGACAGCTTTGGTGTTGCAAAATATCATGTTATACAAAATCATGAATTAATTAATTATTCTTCAATACAAAAATACCCAAATGATCAAAGAGGAGGATTAAATGTTGAAATATTAGGTACTACAGAACATGATAAAGAGACAGATAAAGTACCATTGAATATTTTTGTTACTTTAAATATGTATCTTAACTCAATAAATAAAAGCTATATTAAAAGCTATTCTGGTAAAGTAGAGATACAATCTGATAATAAAGTAGCGGCTATTATTCATATTCCATTTGTGGATGTTGTTGATGTTAAAACATATCCAGATAATAGACTAGGCCATATTTATTTTGACTATACATTTTTTTATGCTGGTAATCAGCAATATGGTAATGTTTGGGAAGCTGATATTGAGACTGATATTGGTTAATGACAATTCACTGAAAAATAATATATTTCTCTGATTATTATATTTTTAATAAAATAATTATTTTTATTCATAACTGAAAACTACCTCCTGAGAAGGTGGTCAACAACAGGTTTTGGCTCTGCCTTATTGGTTTTTAGATTTTAAAGTAACGGAAGTGGCAAAGACTTGTTTTTGGGGATTTTAGTACGCCCCTCTGGAGCGAAATCAAAGCCACCTTCTATGAAGGTGGATTTTTACTTGTTAATTCCGTAATGTTATAAATGACGTAAGGTAAAAAAATGATTATTTCTCTTTCTGAGAGAGTAAGAATTCAATCATTAAGATTGAATATTGATACTCCTTTTTTAGCAGTTCCACCATCATATGATCCTGATTTAGATAAAATATTTACGAAAGTAACAACAACAGTTAGGGATATATATGGTAATCCTTTGATAGGAACTAGAATACTCGTTACCGATGATTCAGGTTTTAATTTGAAAAATGTAAAAATATTTTCATCTAATCACCAAGATGAAATTACAGTTGAGTCAGTAAATAATCAAGAAGGTTTCCATGTTGAGACAGATGATAATGGAGATATTTTATTTTTCATACAGCCTGTTAAATCACAAGGGCTAATAATGCAGTTGTATGCCCAAATAGCTGGAAATGAAAAAACTATTTCTGCGGCAGATAGTAAGATCTATATTGTTAATAATACATTAGAAAATATTTCAGATAAAATGCTTCCGCCAGATATAATAAACTTTTCAGGAGGGTATTTAAAATCATATGAGAATAGTACATTCAAAGTTAAAATTAAAGAAACAGGCAATATTATAAATAACGGTTTTATACTGTTTTTTATTAATGATGAATATACTAAAAAATTTATTGAATTTTCAGATATGAGTGATTTGGAAAATCCATTTGATTTACCTTGTTCTATTTTTAAAAATAAAGTTTTATCATATTTTTCTTACATTGTTATCAGCGAAAATGGAGATATATATCCATATAAATCAAGACCATTGACTTTAACTTATATGAGAGAGCCAAATAAGCCTTGGTCTGATGTTAATAGGGTATATGAACCTTGTGTGGTTTATAGTAGTGCTGGTGTTTTTCCTGAAAATATTTTAAAACAATATTCCACTATCAATGATAATAAAATTTCTACTATTAATAGTGTAGATGCGGGGTTATATGTTGAAATCACAGGAACAAGTGATCCTAATGATACTTCAAAAGTTGCATGTGGTTCTAAAGTAACATTGAATTTATACATTATTGACGGTACAGGAAATTTTAACTGGAGTAATTCTGCTACGATGCCATATCCACAGGAGGAAATTAATGAGTCTTTGGTATTTGATATACCTCGTGAGATTTTAGAAAACAAAATAGGATTTTCTAACAATCTTGGTAAACTATATTTTGATTATCAAGTTGGAACAGATCTTGATCCTGATGTTTCTTATAGCAATACTTGGTTTTCTCATATTGTTACTTATGAAAATGTATAAGTATATTATTTTATTAGATGCTAATAATCTATAGGCTTTGAGGATTTTTTATTTTATTAATAATGTATATATGAACAATGATGAGGTGATGCTATGTATGATAATAATTTACTTCTTGCACCGATAATTAATGGATATGACGGGCATTATTTATATAATGGAAATAATAGTTATTTTTGTGTAATCATTCCAGCTTATGAATATGCTCATGATACGGATACTATATGTTTTTATGTAAACGGTCATAGTACTGGAGATTGCTTTGTTCTTGGTGATGTAACTCTTTTAGACACTCGTTGCACTAAAAGATTAAGTTTTACTATTTTTGAGATTGGGAATACGTGTGAATTTAGTTATAGTGTTACACGTAATGATGGTTCAATGCAAAATTCAGAATCACTATCGGTATTTTATAGTGGTCAAACTGGACCATATCAAAACGCTGAATATGACCCTTGTCTTGTATATTCCAGTTTTGGAATTGACCATGCAAATATAATACACCAACATGACAATGATGATTGTAGTAACGTCAATGTCAATAATGTTGTTAATTGTTATACCCTTTCTAATTATCAAAATACCCAAGATGGGCAGACCGGATTGTATGTTGTAATACAGGGAAGTAATGATACTCCGGGTGGTGTACGGATGGGGAGTGCGGTCTCATTGAATGCATCTGTGGACTTTTGCCTGAGGTTAGATACAACGCTTGGCCCAAAAATTATGGAGCCATACCCTCATGATCCTAATATTGGGCGGGTAGTTTTCTGTCTTGATTATCGTGAGCTCGAAGGGTTCTGTCGTAATTGGTATTGTAAGACGAGTGATGGTCAGTCGTTTGGATATAGTAAGCTGACATTTACGTATTCTACAGAAGATGGGCGTACCTCTTCACCCTGGAGCGGAAGAATATTTACTTGCGGGCCAGGATACACAAGTCCACCTTTTGAAGCTGGTAAGCCTGAGTGCCCTGATATTACTTTTGGCCCTAATCATGGTCACATTAATTGTCCTCGTTGTTTTTAATACATAACTTTATGTTTACTTTAATGGTATAAATTTAATCATAAAGTTGATAATAAATTAAATTCACTGTGATCGAGAGTAGTTCAATTACATGTAAAAATATGATTTTTATGCCCAATTGGCACTCATAAAATGGGTGCCAATCCAATTGCACTTCAATGGTTTTAAAGCCGCTTAGCTAATATTTCATTGAGTGATTATCTTAATGTTGAATCGATACCTTCCTTATATACGAAAACTCCAGCATGTTTTACCTGTGCAATAATATATAAATACAGAATGTTCCTATATCCAAAAAATTAAAAACTTGAAATAAGGATAGGTGTATTACATAGGTGACATTACTCTAAAAATAAGTTTTCATAAAAGTTGTGTTTTACTCGTATTTTGATAATTAAATCTTTTATAATTTATTTTCTTCTGGTGGTTTATAAATTGTATTATGTAGATGGATGTATTTTAAAATTAACACGTGATAAGCGTTAAATATGAATTGATGATAAAGAATGGATGGATTTTGTTATAAGAAAACATGAATAAACTATGGGTATTGTCATTATACGAGTAAACTAGTTTGATATGCTTTTCTTAGTTTTTATTATTAATCTATTCACATGTGGTTTAATAGTGTGATATTTTATTAAGATTGATTTTAATGTTATGAAGTTATTTGTTGTTAAATGAAAATTTATCTTTTTCTGTATTGGTAGTTGCGTACTTCATCTTTTTCACAAATGTAATTGTTAACTTATGTGATTAAAACACAATAGTAAATCTTTTGCTAATTGTATCCTGATTAATTAACTAACACTTCACTGGTTAATATTTTGACCAGTAGTCTCGATAAAACCTTTGGCGAAACGCTAAGTTAAAATGCTATCACCATGAATCTGTAATGTTTTATCGTTATTCACAACCATTGGGCGAAAGAACATGGATATACGCAATCTTGAAGCTTTCATCGTTTTGGCTGAGACTCTTAATTATCATAAGGCTTCAGAGAAACTTTATCTTTCTCAGCCTGCTTTGACGAAAAAAATACATGGTCTGGAAGGTATTCTGGGTGCTTCATTATTCAGAAGGGGGCCAAGTGGAACGAGATTAACAGATTTTGGGCAGAAGACGTTGGAAAATGCCAGGAAGTTTTTAACACATTATGAGCAGTTTAAAAGTCAGGTACAATCTGATTCAAAAAGGGAACTTGTCAGGCACCTATATGTTGGGTCCTGTTTTTCCACTCATAACTATTCGCAAATTGAAAGGCAGCTTGCAGGGAATAAAGGGAATGTTGTACTGGCTTTGATGACAGGATTGTCAGTTGAGCAGCAGATGAGTTTGTTGAATGTGGGAATGCTCCATGTAGCTGTAGTGCCATTGGTGGCTGTGACACAGTTAGAGCCGAAAAAAACTTTTACTGAAAAATTGGTTTATATCTTTAGAAAAAGGAGTCAATTGATATCTAAATTTAGAACGGAAAACAGTAAATCTAAGTATAAGAATTTCCTGATCAGTTCACCGGGAAAGGAAGAGATGATTGACCTGAATGATTGTCTGAATGTCTTTCCTGTTTATACTGGTGATAATATGAATTTGTTATTAAAAACAAATGATATCATGTTAATTATGGAGATGATTACAAAGAACGGTACTTATGCCTGTGTACCTAAAAGGATGATTGCTGCAATTCCTGATTATTATATGAATTTGTTAGAGTTTGTTGAAACTGATGAGAAAATAGATTTAGGTGTAGTATGGAGTAAGTCAATAGATGATGATTTGATTGACGATGCCGAAAGTTTTTCTGCATTGGTGGCTAATTTGTAAAATAATTTGATAAGCAATCAGCGAATTATTCTACTGTTATTCTTATTTAAATCATAAGGCAGTTTTCGTTAAGGAGCATAGAATGTTTATTAGAATTACTGATGTCTATAATTGTAAAAATACTTTTTAATTAAATGAGTTGTCATTTTTACGGTCAGTAAGATAATTCATTTTAGATGAATTCCTTTTCTTATTTGTGCACATAATACGTTTGGAAATACATAGTCAGTTTAGGGACGTTGCTATATAAAGTATGATTACCGGGTATTGAATTACAACACCTGGTAATCATTGCCTAACAATAATTGAATGGTAATAAACTTACTGATTGATGTTAAATGTTTCTGTCATTTTTTCAAGTTGCTCTTGAATATCCAACCATTCCATTTCAATATCTTCCAGTCTGGATTTAGTCTTTATCTGTTGGTGCAGGCATTCCGTTAATTCAGTTTTACGCTCACTTTCATATATTGTGTTATCTGAAAGTTTTTCTTCCAAACTTGCCAAGTTTGTACTTAAATTTTCCATCTCTTTTTCAAGCACTGTGAGTTGCTTACGCAATGGTTGCGTTTGGCTACGGAATTCTGCTTCACGCCGTTTTTGATCTTTGCGTTCTTGTGCACTGTAATTTTGAATGTTATTTACAGAATCATCTGTACCGGGAGCTGTTTTTTCCTTTTCCTGATTTTCACGCCATTGTTGACGTTGTAACTCTGTCAGCCATTGTTGGTAATCTTCCAAATCGCCTTTGAAAGGTTCTACTTTGCCATCATGTACCAGATAGAGTTCATCTGTCGTGGAACGCAATAAGTGTCTGTCGTGCGATACCACGACAAGAGCGCCATCGAAATCGATCAGGGCTTCAGTCAATGCTTGTCTCATGTCGAGATCAAGGTGGTTGGTCGGTTCATCCAACAACAGAAGGTTTGGACGTTGCCAGACAATCAGCGCCAGCACCAATCGGGCTTTTTCTCCTCCTGAGAATCGGACAGTTGGATCGGTCACTTGATCACCTTTGAAACCAAAACCACCAAGATAATCTCTTAACTGTTGTTCTGTTTCCTGAGGCGCAAGTCTGGCTAAATGTTGTAAAGGAGATTCATCTGCGCGAAGGTATTCCAACTGATGTTGTGCAAAATATCCTAGCTTGATGCCCTTAGCTAAGGAAATTTCTCCTTGTTGTGGAATGAGCTCCCCTGCCAGTAATTTTATCAGGGTTGATTTACCCGCACCGTTACGACCCAACAAGCCAATTCGTGAACCCGGAACCAAATTTAATTTGATTGAGTTCAGTACCGTTTTATTTCCATATCCGGCGCTGACTTTTTCCATAATTAATAGTGGATTTGGCAGGCTGTCTGGCTGGCGGAAACTGAAACGAAATGGGTTATCAACATGAGCAGGCGCAATCAGCTCCATTCGCTCCAGCATTTTGATTCGGCTTTGAGCTTGTTTTGCCTTAGAAGCTTTAGCACGAAAACGATCAATGTAGCTTTGCAAATGCGCTACTTTTTCTTGCTGGCTTTGGTATGTAGCTTGTTGTTGGGCGAGTTTGGCTGCCCGTTGCCGTTCAAAAGAAGAGTAATTGCCCGTGTATTCAAATAAGCTCTGCTGTTCAATGTGCAGGACTTTATCAATGATTGGATCGAGGAAATCTCTGTCATGCGATATCAGGATTAAAGTACCTGTATAGTTTTTCAGCCATTTCTCGAGCCAGATTACAGCATCCAGATCAAGATGGTTGGTGGGTTCATCGAGCAATAATAGCTCAGAACGACAAATCAACGCCTGAGCCAGATTAAGTCGCATACGCCAGCCACCGGAAAATGAACGGACAGGTTGCTCCAGTTGAGCCTGAGAGAATCCCAGCCCATGCAGTAAACTGGATGCACGGGCACGAATTGTCCATGCCTGAATGGTATCGAGCAGGCCGTGAAGGTGTGCAATGGCATGACCATCATTCTGCTCGTTGGCAATTTGCAGTTTCTGTTCCAGTTGGCGGAATTCACGATCACCATCGATCACATATTCCAGAGCTGAAACCTCCAGAGCAGGCGTTTCCTGATTCACCCAGGCTAAAGCCCAGTTGTTAGGAAATGTTACAGAGCCACTTTCAGCTTGCAGTTCACCTTTCAGTAATGAGAGTAGGGTTGATTTACCACAACCATTTTTACCAACTAATCCCACTTTTTGACCGGGATTGATGGTTGCGTTGGCATTATCCAGTAGGACGCGAATGCCACGACGGATTTGCAGAGAAGAAAAAACAATCATGATGTTGTCTGTATGGGATATGTTAAGTTAATAATGACATTATATGTATTCGTTTTGATAGCCTGGCGTGCATGGTAGCGGAAAATAGGTGGTCTGACACGTCCTGGGAAGGGACTGATGTTATTGTCATCTAACAGGGTGATATGAGCGAAGTGGAACTACTGTGTAAGACATTAATCAGGTTAGGGATTCATCCGCATCAGGCATGAACAGCAATGGGGGTAAATATGTCAGTGAGTCGTAAACGTTTTATAGCAGGTGCTGTGTGCCCAAAGTGTCAGTCACAGGATACTTTGGCAATGTGGCAGGAAAACAGAGTTGATATTGTCGAGTGTGTTCATTGTGGACATCTTCAGCGACAAACTGATGAGGCTGTAACATCTCATGTCAGAAAGCAGGAACAAGTTATCGGCATTTTTACACCTCAATAACTCAATGTAATTACAATGTGTAACGGATTAATTTTCCCATTACTAGGTACAGTGAAGTAGAATTCCGGTACAATCGGCGGCATTTTTTTAGTCGTAACAATTTTTCCCACGTTTTTTCCTGGGTATCGTAGGAGATGTCATGAAAGTAGCAAAAGATTTAGTGGTCAGCTTGGCTTATCAAGTAAGAACAGAAGATGGTGTTTTAGTTGATGAGTCTCCGGTGAGCGCACCGTTAGACTATCTCCATGGCCGCAGTTCCCTGATTAGCGGTTTGGAAAAAGCGCTGGAAGGCCGTGAGGCTGGTGAACGTTTTGATGTTAGTGTTGAAGCAAATGATGCATATGGTCAGTATGATGAGAACTTAGTTCAGCGCGTATCAAAAGATGTTTTTGTTGGTGTAGAAGAGTTGCAGGTTGGTATGCGTTTTCTGGCGGATACCGATATGGGGCCTGTGCCTGTTGAAATCACCGCTTTAGAAGGTGATGAAGTTGTTGTTGATGGTAACCACATGCTGGCTGGTCAGAACCTGAAATTCAACGTTGAAATTGTAGCGATTCGTGAGGCGACAGAAGAAGAACTGGCTCATGGTCACGTACATGGGCAGGATGGTTGCGGTGATCACGATCACCATCATGATCATGAAGGTCATAGCTGCTGTGGCGGTGGTTGCCATTAATTAGTGGGTTAGCTGAAAAAAGGGAAGCTGGCTGGCTTCTCTTTTTGTTGTCGGTCTTTTTGCCTTCCCTGGCAGACGATTTCCCCCGATTGGATAGCCGGAATTGGCTTCAGTAGATCTGTTTTCAGTAGTGGGGTGGGGGCGTTTCTTCTGAAAGTGGTGCAATAATTGATGACTGATGCGTTTTAAGTCGTTCGGCCATTAATTTTAGCTGTTCTTTTAGCTTATCTATTTCTATTTGCTGTTTTCTGACTTCTTGATTTAACGCTTCAATGGTAACTTCCTGATGGGTCAGTTTAGTTTCCAGTTGTTCAAATCTCTGCTCAAGGCTGGATAATACCATTACTTTTCTCCCTGTTTTTAATCATGTCATTACGCGACGGAATGATTATTGTATTTAAATCGATACTATAATACTTGAAGCCTCATGCCCAAAGCCTAATAGCCAAACCTTAATGTCTAAATCTTTTGGTGAAGGTGAAAAGTAAAATGGAGAACAGGAACGCTTTTTTGTTCAATGAGTTACTTCAAGGTTGTTTCAATATTTTTCAGGGCGGCGTATAGCAAATATTGTTATTGGTTTTCGTAGGCAGTTATAGTACATGTGGTTGCATGATTTTTGCTGACGGCAAACTCAGTCAAATTTATTGGAGAATAAGATGAAATCATTGTTAAAAACAACTTTATTGGCAACTACACTGGCAATGGCATTCAGTGCACCATATACAATGGCTGCTGAAACAAAAACCAGCGATGAAGTGAAACTGAATAAGGCTTTTAAGACAGTAGAACAGCAGGATTCTTATGCATTGGGAGCTTCCATAGGTCATTATATGGAAAAATCTTTGGACGAACAGAAAGCGCTAGGTATTAATATTGATAAGTCTCAGCTTTTGGTTGGTTTTGAAGATGCCGTCAATAACAAAAGTAAACTGAATGACACAGAAATTCAGCAAGTCCTTAGTGAGTTTGATGCAAAAATCAGATCTTCTTTACAGGCTAAGCTGGAGAAAGAGGCCAGTGAAAATAGTGAGAAAGGGAATAAATTCCGGGAGCAGTTTGCTAAGGAAACGGGAGTTATAAAAACGAAATCCGGTCTTCTGTATAAAATTGAGCGGGAAGGAAGTGGTAAAACGCCTGCAACAAGCGATACCGTAGTTGTGAATTACAAAGGAAGTTTGATTGATGGAAAAGTGTTTGATAGCTCTTATGAACGGAAAGAGCCTCTGTCGATTCCTCTGGATAAAGTGATTCAGGGCTGGAAAGAAGGTCTTCAGCATCTGAAAAAAGGTGGAAAAATGAAATTAGTCATCCCACCTGAGTTGGCTTATGGAAAAAATGGAGTGCAAGAAATTCCAGCTAACTCAACTTTAGTCTTTGAAATTGAATTGTTGGATATTAAACCTAACGCGAAAGCAAAATAATTTTCATCGTAATTAATACATGATTTTATAACAGGGGCTATCAGGTCCCTGTTTTGTTATACCAATATTTACTTCGATTTAGTAAGTAATAAACGTAAATATAGAGAATGAATTTTGACAATTATTATTTTACACAATATTAAATAGAATAATTTTCTCATATTTCAGGTACATTTGAACATAAACGCTGTGATAACCTCTGGCAGTCTATTCAGCAAGGTCTTGACGGCAATTTAATGTAGTTTTAACGTCATTATTCTGGATAGAATACAGCGTTTTTGGAATGTTTTCTGTTAAATTGCGGTTATAATAAATCTCACTCTGATGCTTTTGGTGAGGTGAAGTTTAAGCTTGAAGGATGGTGTATTACATGTCTACCCCACTATTGTCCGGTGATAAAATATCTGGTGATAACAGCGATATTGATTTACTGGAAAACCAACCGTTCAGTGAAACGGATCATGAAATTTTAAAGTCTTATGAAGCTGCTGTTGATGGCCTGGCTATGCTGATTGGTGGGCATTGTGAAATTGTTCTTCATTCACTGGAAGACCTTAAATGTTCAGCTGTCAGAATAGCTAATGGCGAACATACGGGCCGTAAAATTGGCTCTCCCATCACTGATCTGGCATTACGGATGCTGCACGATATGACGGATGAAGATGCCAGTGTTTCCAAAGCCTATTTCACACGGGCGAAAAGTGGCGCATTGATGAAATCTGTTACGATTGCGATTCGTAATCGTCAGCGTCGAGTGATCGGGCTTTTGTGTATTAATATGAATCTGGATGTTCCTTTCTCTGAGATTATTCAGACTTTTATTCCGGAAAAAACTCACGAAGTCTCTTCAAACGTCAATTTTGCTTCTTCTGTGGACGATCTGGTTGCGCAGACTTTGGAATATACTATTGAAGAGGTAAATGCTGATCGCAATGTTTCCAATAATGCAAAAAACAGGCAGGTTGTCCTGAATCTTTATGAGAAAGGTATTTTTGATATTAAAGATGCTATTAATCAGGTTGCTGATCGCCTGAATATCTCCAAGCATACGGTATACCTTTATATTCGCCAGTTTAAAAGTGGTGAATGTACAAGTCCGGAGAAGTAATGTCACCACTGTCTTATTGTCTTCTGGTGACCGGACCAGCATATGGAACTCAGCAAGCCAGTAGTGCTTATCAATTTGCTCAGGCGCTTATTGTTTCTGGCCATAAATTGCATAGCGTATTTTTTTATCGTGATGGCGTTCAGAATGGTAATCGGCTGCTAGTGCCTGCTAATGATGAATTTGATCTCGTCAGAGCTTGGCAATCATTGGCTGCTCAGCACCAGTTTAATTTATCCATTTGTGTTGCGGCAGCATTGCGACGCGGTGTTGTAGATGAACAACAAGCAAATGAACTGAATCTGGATGCTGCGAATCTGGCCAATGGGTTTGAACTCAGTGGCCTTGGCTCTCTGGCTGAGGCCATGATGCTATGTGATCGTGTGGTACAGTTTTAGGGGCATAGGCAAAAGGATATTGAGGGTAATAATGAAAAAAATCGCCTTCGTTTTTACTGAAGCTCCCCACGGATCTTCTGCTGGCAGAGAAGGGCTGGATGCTCTACTTGCAACATCAGCATTGACGGAGCAGATAGGTGTATTCTTTATTTCTGATGGAGTATTCCAGCTACTGTCCGATCAGCAACCGGATAAAATTCTGTCACGTGACTACATTTCAACATTTAAGATTTTATCTCTGTATGATATTGATAAATGTTATATTTGCCTTGAGGATCTGATGGTTAGAGGATTTAGCCCAGAAAGTGATTTTATTCTGGAGGCCGAGTTTCTCTCCGCTGTGGCCATTCGACAAATGTTAGCAGGCTATGATGTTGTGTTGAAATTTTAATCTATTTTGGAGGGGTAACATGTTATATACTGTTAGACATTCACCTTACCAGGATGACTTCGATGCAATACTTGGCTTGATCACTGACGTGGATGATGTTCTGTTGATTCAGAATGGGGTATTGCTCAGTATAAATGGTAATCGCTATTTAGCTGAGTTGATCCGCACAGGAGCTGGTATCTATGCTTTGCAGGATGATCTGGATGCACGAGGGCTTGTTAATCAAGTTTCAGATCATGTACGGGTAGTAAATTACAACGGTTTTGTTAGCTTAACGGTGAAACATCAGCAAAGTTTCAGTGGGTAGATATTTCTGTATTTTGTTTGAAGATACTGCCTGTAGTATTCAGCCAGCAATAAATGACTTGCTAACTCTTTGACGTCGCCAACCATAGAAAGGCTGTATATTTCTTGACACCTCGTCAAGTCAGCAATAAAATTCCGCGTCCTCTCGTTTTGTCATCATGACTGACAGAGGGTAAAATCCGTGTTTACGAAGCAAAAAACCAGGAGCTTTTTTAATAATGGCAACTATTAACCAGCTGGTTCGCAAATCTCGTAGCTCGAAAGTTGTGAAAAGCAACGTTCCTGCTCTGGAAGCTTGCCCGCAAAAACGTGGTGTATGTACTCGTGTATATACTACTACTCCAAAAAAACCAAACTCAGCACTACGTAAAGTATGCCGTGTTCGTTTGACTAACGGTTTCGAAGTGACTTCCTATATCGGTGGTGAAGGCCACAACCTACAGGAACACTCCGTAATCCTGATCCGTGGCGGTCGTGTTAAAGACTTGCCAGGTGTGCGTTACCACACTGTTCGCGGTGCACTGGACTGTTCCGGTGTTAAAGACCGTAAACAAGGTCGTTCTAAGTACGGTGTGAAGAAGCCGAAGGCTTAATGGTTCTCCGTTAAGTAAGGCCAAACATTTTTTACTTTAATGTCAGAATAAACTCGTAGAGTTTTGGACAACCCTGAAATTCGAAACGGAGTATTTCCATGCCACGTCGTCGTGTAATTGGTCAACGTAAAATTCTGCCAGATCCAAAGTTCGGATCTGAACTGCTGGCAAAATTTGTAAATATCCTGATGGTAGACGGTAAGAAGTCTGTCGCAGAAGCAATTGTATATGGTGCGCTTGAGACCCTGGCTCAGCGTTCTGGTAAAGATCATCTGGAAGCATTCGAGCTGGCACTGGATAATGTGCGCCCGACTGTGGAAGTTAAGTCCCGTCGTGTAGGTGGTTCTACCTACCAGGTTCCAGTTGAAGTTCGTCCGGTTCGTCGTAATGCATTGGCAATGCGTTGGATCGTTGATGCTGCTCGTAAACGCGGTGATAAGTCGATGGCTCTGCGCCTGGCGAATGAATTATCTGATGCGGCTGAAAACAAAGGCGCTGCTGTTAAGAAACGTGAAGACGTTCACCGTATGGCAGAAGCTAACAAGGCGTTCGCACACTATCGTTGGTAATCCATTTTTTGTTATACCATCGGCAGTGAATATGTTCTGGGTAGCTGCTTAGCTACCCGTTCTCTAATATTGAACGCCCACGAGAGAGGAAAAAATGGCTCGTAAAACCCCTATAACTCGTTACCGTAATATCGGTATCAGCGCGCACATTGACGCGGGTAAAACCACTACCACCGAACGTATTCTGTTCTACACTGGTGTAAGCCATAAGATCGGTGAAGTTCATGATGGCGCTGCTACTATGGACTGGATGGAACAGGAGCAAGAACGTGGTATTACCATCACGTCTGCTGCAACTACCGCATTCTGGTCTGGTATGGCCAAACAGTATGAGCCACACCGTATCAACATCATCGACACCCCAGGCCACGTTGACTTCACTATCGAAGTAGAACGTTCTATGCGTGTTCTTGACGGTGCAGTAATGGTTTACTGTGCAGTTGGTGGTGTTCAGCCACAGTCTGAAACTGTATGGCGTCAGGCGAATAAATATAACGTTCCACGTATCGCGTTCGTTAACAAAATGGACCGTATGGGAGCGAACTTCCTGCGCGTTGTTGAGCAGATCAAAACGCGTCTGGCAGCTAACCCTGTTCCTCTGCAATTGGCAATCGGTGCAGAAGATTCCTTCACCGGTGTTGTTGATTTGTTGAAAATGAAAGCAATCAACTGGAACGACGAAGATCAGGGTATTACCTTCGAATACGAAGATATCCCGGCTGACATGCTTGAGCAGGCTCAGGAATGGCATCAGAACCTGATTGAATCCGCAGCAGAAGCATCAGAAGAGCTGATGGATAAATACCTGGGCGGTGAAGAGCTGACTGAAGAAGAAATTAAGGCAGCTCTGCGTAAGCGTGTTCTGGCTAACGAAATTATCCTGGTTACCTGTGGTTCTGCATTTAAGAACAAAGGTGTTCAGGCAATGCTGGATGCAGTTGTCGAATATCTGCCAGCACCAACTGATGTTGAATCCATCAAAGGTATGCTGCCAGACGGTAAAGATACCCCAGCAGAACGTCATTCTAGCGATGACGAGCCATTCTCTGCTCTGGCGTTCAAAATCGCTACCGACCCATTCGTGGGTAACCTGACGTTCTTCCGTGTTTACTCAGGTGTTGTTAACTCCGGTGACACTGTACTGAATCCGGTTAAAGACAAAAAAGAACGTTTTGGCCGTATCGTTCAGATGCATGCTAACAAACGTGAAGAAATCAAAGAAGTCCGTGCAGGCGACATCGCAGCTGCTATCGGTCTGAAAGATGTCACTACAGGTGATACGCTCTGTGATCTGAGTGCGCCAATTATCCTGGAGCGCATGGAATTCCCAGAGCCAGTTATCTCTGTTGCTATCGAGCCAAAAACTAAAGCTGACCAAGAAAAAATGGGTATCGCTTTAGGCCGTCTGGCTCAGGAAGATCCATCATTCCGCGTGAGCAGTGATGAAGAGTCTGGTCAGACTATCATTGCCGGTATGGGTGAACTTCACCTCGACGTATTGGTTGACCGTATGCGTCGTGAATTTAACGTTGAAGCGAACGTAGGTAAACCTCAGGTTGCTTACCGTGAAACTATCCGTGCTTCTGTTGAGCAGGAAGGTAAACACGCTAAACAGTCCGGTGGTCGTGGTCAGTACGGTCATGTATGGCTGCGTATCGAACCTCTGGAAGCTGGTGGAGCTGGTTACGAATTCGTGAACGAAATCGTTGGTGGTGTTGTTCCTAAAGAATACGTCCCAGGCGTCGACAAAGGCGTTCAGGAACAGTTGAAGAGCGGTGTTCTGGCTGGTTACCCAATTGTTGACGTTAAAGTTGCCCTGTTCGATGGTTCTTACCATGACGTTGACTCCTCAGAAATCGCCTTTAAAATTGCTGCATCCATGGCATTTAAAGAAGGCTTCATGAAAGCGAAACCAGTTCTGCTGGAACCTATCATGAAAGTTGAAGTGGAAACACCAGAAGACTACATGGGTGACGTCATCGGTGACTTGAACCGTCGCCGTGGTATGATCGATGGTATGGATGATGTAGCTACGGGCAAAATTGTTCGTGCTCAAGTACCATTGTCTGAAATGTTTGGTTATGCTACTGACCTGCGTTCTCAGACCCAAGGTCGTGCTTCTTACTCCATGGAGTTCTTGAAGTACAACGAAGCGCCGAGCAACGTCGCTCAGGCTATTATCGAAGCTCGTAAATCTAGATAATTTTTCGAGTTTACTATCTTTTTAGCTCCCTCATCATTTATGACGGGGGAGCGGTATTAAGGAATAGAGTCGTGTCTAAAGAAAAGTTTGAACGTTCCAAACCGCACGTTAACGTTGGT
>NZ_JBFPEZ010000059.1:0-8788 GCF_040838225.1 Xenorhabdus sp. SGI246 | reverse complement strand
TATGGGCGCGTTCGTCCGGGGCTGTGACGAACTGAAAGCCAAAACAGGGGCAAGTATTCTGGTGGTTCACCATTCCGGTAAGGATGAAAGCAAAGGTGCAAGGGGTTCCAGTGCCTTTCGTGCCGCGCTGGATGTTGAATACCGGATCAACCGGGAAGGGAAAAAAGGCGGTGCGCTGGTTATGACCTGCACCAAAATGAAAGATGCCGAAGAGCCGGAAACCAAAGCCTATGACATGCGTGTGGTTGAACTCTTTACCGATAAAGACGGTGAGGATATTACGTCACTGGTTCTGGTTGACCGAGCGCGTGATCCGGTTGAGGAGGAGAACATCGGGCATGTCTCCAATAAAACCGATAACCATACAGCATTATGGCAGTGTATTCGGTCACGTACCGCCCTGAAAGAGCCTTGTAGCATTGCCCTTGTCCGTGATGATTTAAAAGCGATGGGCGTGAATGTGAAGAATTTCAGCCGTTGGTTAACCAAGTTAGAGCAAGACGGACTGATTACCCGCAACGGGCAGGAACTCACCATAGTTAACCAGAATAATGAAAATTAAAAAATGAGTAAAAAAGTGAGGAGCAAAAAAGATATTGATTTTTAAGGATAAATAAATCTCAATTCCTCACCTGTTTTTGCAGTGAGGAAAACAAAAAGTGAGGAGAAAAATGAGGAATGGGTGAGGAAGAAAAATCTTTTCTGGCTGGTGTTTTTTCAGCTCTCCAGGGCGAGAGCGTGAGTGCTTAAATTAAAAACAACACGAACAATATCCAAACTATTTTGATGACAGGATGTGTTGGGTTGCTTTAAATTTAATACAATTGAGAGTTATTTTCGCTCCAATTGTGTTCATAAAACGTTCACGCTCTCGCCCTGTTCAGCTCTCCGTGTTCCCAGGTTAATGTATTAGCCCGGGAACACGGAGAAGACAAGCGCAGCGCGTCAGTGCCATCCTACATAGGCCAAAATAATTAGCATCTTATTAATCGAGAATCCCTTTCTGGCAAGCAATCAGTTTAGCACTACAAGCCGTGTACATTCCTTCTAACATGAGGAATCTTCATCAATTTCTTGTAACTGAAACCATGGTAATAAAGTTATTTCGCTATTCCTACCATAGTGAAAACAATCTGCTAGCGTTCCCATATATAAGCCACAATTTGTGCGGTGGTATACATCAAACTTACCGCCATATTATCAGTTAATTCAATAAATCACTCAATATACCAATGACTTTTAGAATCACAATTTTTAGAAATGAGTCTCTCCTGAGAGAAGAAATCCTTAAGATGACTACTCAGGTACTTTCATGAATGAATTTATCATGTAAGTGCAAGTATTTTTGAAATTATAGTTATTACGTGAATTATGTAATTAATGTTTTACATTTTTATTTTTTATTTTTTATAACCTTTGATTATAAACTAACAAATAGATTAAGTAATTTGAATTAATTAAATTTTAAAAATGTATACAATCCGTTTAATATCTGTAAAGTAGAATAATTCATATTGACATGATGAATGAAAATAAGGAGATCACATTTTAACGCTATCTTATAGAATTAAAAACAGATTAAAGTTTAATAAAAATATTATTTAATTACATAAGAATGCATTTCATATTTTGTTTTATAAACACTTAGTTACCAAAAAATCGTGATATTTCATTTATCTGCAATATTGTTATTATGAAAGGGAAAGTAAAGTTATGTTGCCATTAAAATACTTGGCTGTTAATCCATCTAATTATATTCTTCATTCCGCTTATATACCCTCATCGAAGCCGGAAACTCAACGAGCTATTCTGGCTGCCAGCTTGGCTGATGGTAAGTCAATTATTAATAATGATTTACGTTGTCTGGAAACCAGTACAATGAAGGAAGCATGTCGCAATATTGGAGCCAGAATTATTGAGGAGCCGCGAAGATTAATTATTTATGGAACTGGTGGTAAAATCAGTCCTGAAAAAAAAGTCATTGATGCTCTCGGTTCGGGGCTAGTCTTCCGTGTAATAACCGCCCTTACTTGCCACAGTGATACTCCCGCTGTGATATCGGGTGATGCTACTCTCAGAACTCGTGTGATGGAGCCTTTACTGAATTCACTTATTGAATTGGGTGGAAACATTACCAGTGTTCATATGAACGGAAAAGCCCCTTTCATCAATTGGGGAGGGTATATTGGTGGCGAATGCGAAATCGAAGGAAACATTAGTTCCCAATTTATTACAGCAATCCTTTTCGCAGCACCCCTTGCTAAAAAAAGTACTACTATAAAAATCAAAGGGGAAATCCTATCATTATCCTATATTCGACAGACATTAGAAGTTCTTGCAATAGCCGGCATTAAATTTAAGCATAATGAAAATTTCTCCAAAATTACGGTATTTCCTGACGAATATAGTCCTGCTGAATATACAATAACAGGCGATTACACTTCGTGTTCTTACTTGGTTGCGGTGGCAACTTTATTTCCATGTGACCTGATACTTAAAAATATCAATAGTAAGAGCTTGCAAGGTGAGCAGGCTATTCTGACATTTGTTGAAGAAATGGGAGTAGAAGTCATAAGAAATGATCAAAAAAACGAAATTAGGTTGATTAATAGAAAAGGCCTACTAACTGGAAACTATGAATTTAATGTCAGTAATTGCCCTAATATTGTACCTACGCTAGCTTCAATAGGAATCTATGTCAATGGCTGTTTCAGAGTTACCGGGGGATCTATAACCCGTCTTCATAAATCACCAAGAATAAAAGCAATGGTAAATGAGTTACTAAAATTAGGTGTTAACATTCAACCCTTGATTATAAATGATGTTTATGACGGTTTCGAAATTCATGGCGCATCATCCTATTCTGGAAATTGTAGACTTTCTAGTTGGGGGGATCATCGTATTTTTATGTCTTTATTTGTAGCGTCATTACGTTGTCAACAGACTAATTACATTGATGGTTATGAAGATGTCCATTGTTCATTTCCTTCTTTTTTTAAAGAGTTCGAACAACTTGGTATTACATTCAAAGAAATGATTTCCCAATCTGAGTCAGCTTATTAATTTCATTGAGGATATCAATATGAATATCACCAAAAAAATGCACGAACAGGGTTATGTTGTAATACCTGAAATAATAGGCAAAGAAGAGATTAAAACCATCAGGAATTTTTATAAAAAAACCGCTGAGATAAATAATCTTTCAACTCTTCTTCCATCAGACATATTAAAAAACACTGAAATATTTCATGCTATTTTGAATGATAAAGCAGTTACGGCGATCAAGGAGATTTTTGGCAGAACTTTTTCTTTATTCCCTAATTTTACGATTCGGGAAAGTGTTTATATCCCTTGGCACAATGATGCCTATTTTTTACCTGATGAGGTAATAAATCCTGATACACACTTACAATTTATGCAATGTGCTATCTATTTGCAGGATAATGAGCCTGATCATGGAGGGGGAATAACACTAATCCCCTTTTCTCATCGTCTAGATCAAGCCACTGTGAAAAGTATGTTGAATACTCCACAAGCCTACGAAAAAGTTATCATGAGCAAAGCAGGCGATCTTATTCTCTGGGATAACAGAATAACTCACAGAAGCACTTATCCTGATAAGGCACCTGACAACACCAAATTAGCCTTACAATGGACAGTCTCTGCTTCAGAACAACATAACGAGCCATACCTACAGTATCTTCGGGATCGTGCTCAACATAATATGCATGTTTCAGATTATCTCCCCAAAAGCCCAAAACCTTATTTTGCAGATATGCCCAATGTCCGA
Organism: Xenorhabdus sp. SGI246; assembly: GCF_040838225.1. Taxonomy (NCBI): domain Bacteria; kingdom Pseudomonadati; phylum Pseudomonadota; class Gammaproteobacteria; order Enterobacterales; family Morganellaceae; genus Xenorhabdus; species Xenorhabdus sp. SGI246. Next base: position 4,998 of record NZ_JBFPEZ010000059.1, on the reverse strand, counting down.
TATCCAGACTCATTTCATGAGGATTCATTAAAAATAATGAAAACGCAGAATATACACTTTATAGGGCTATGAGCCATGACATATTCAAATTATGGACAGAAAGAAAATGGAGCATCTTATATATTGAGGCAGCTACGCCGGTTAGGTGCTTCTCATCTCTTCATGGTGCCAGGTAAGCTCATTAATGCATTCATGAAATGTTACCCGAAAGATAATGATTCAGTATTAGATATTATTCCTGTTCCTGTAGTCACCGCCTGCGAAACGGGGGCTGCTTATATGGCAGAAGGATATGCTCGTGTCTCCGACAATTTTGGTATATGTCTAGCCATTGGTGGTCCTGGTGTTACAAATACTCTGACAGGCATAACTTCCGCCTACACAGATAATTTTCCTGTTTTACTCTTAGCTGGCCAAATTTCTTCAGCAATGGAAATGCACAATGTATTACAGGACAGTACCCAATCTGGAATTAACCAACAAGCCATTTTTTCTCCGGTGACTCGCGCAACATTTGAAGTTAAAGCGGGTCAATCAATCAGCCGATTTCTGAGAGAATCACTCCGGGCAATGAAAGGAATTGAAAGGGGTCCTGTGTATCTGGGAGTCAGTAAGGAAATTTTAAATGAATATGATGAAAATCGCCCCGACATTAGTTCAAGTATTTCTGATTCTTGGAAAAATCGTCCGGTCGATATCAATAAAATACGTTCACCCGAATTTAAAAATTTCATGAGTAAAACCCATAATTGCATCATTCTCGTGGGGTTACGCAGTAAAACATCTGAAACCGCTGATACACTGTTAGCATTTGCAGAAAAGTATCATTTCCCAGTGGCAACAACGCTAAGTGGTAAAGGGATATTTCCAGAAGATCATCCTCTGTCGCTCGGTATTTATGGTTATTCAGGTAGTCCCAGAGCAATTGAAGCATTTAAGAATCCAGAGTTGGAAGGTATTATCTTATTGGGAATGGATACCACTCAGTGGAGTACTATGTTATGGTCTCCAGACTTACAACTTTCGGGTAGAACGATTCAGGTGGATACTAATCCCGAATATCTTGGTAAATACCTTGATATCACTTGTGGGATCACAGCAAACAGTAGTGCATTCTTGGAGGCTCTTGATGAACATTACCCTAATATTCTCATTCAAGGCCGCTCCAAACGGGAGAAATGGTTACAGTATCTCAGTATAATTCCCAAGTATTTCCCTATTGATTTTAGCGCAACAGGCGATGCAACAAAACACCCAGCATCCTATATCAATATCCTCCAGAAACATTTTCCGGAAAATGGAATAGTCAGTGTTGATTCCGGTGCGCACCGATCATTTTTTGGTCATCATTGGATCGCTCGCAGACCTGAAGCGTATATATCAGCAACCACACTTGGCCCTATGGGCTGGAGTATCCCAGCAGGGATAGGAGCCAGCTTTGCTGCTCCAGATAGAAAATGTATGGTTATAACAGGTGACGGTTGTATGTTAATGCAGGGAATGGAGTTAGCCACAGCATCAAAATACCATCGCAATATACTTTTCATTGTCTTTAATAATGCATCTTATGCTGCAAGCTATTTTAATAATAAAGATAACAAAACAGATCTGACAAAAATTCCCGATTATGATTGGTGTCAATTGGCGAGAGGATTAGGGTTAAACTGTTTGTGTGTAAATTCGCCTGTTCAATTACAGGAATGCATTGCCGAAATTATGCAACAGAACAGCCCATTCTTAATCGAAATTAAATGTGATAATCAACACACAACGCCAAATAAAGAATATAACAAACGCATAAAAGCGTTCCCACTCGTATGAAAGGTGAAAAGGCATGAAGTCAAAACTCATTATCATCAATTCGTGCGTTATACTGATATTAGGATTATTTTCTATAGATCTTTATAATCCGGCACTACCTATAATAAAAACCGCACTCGCAATTACTGACAATCAGGCTCAAAGCCTTGTTGTTTATTATCTCGTTGGTTTCGCTATATCCCAACTTTTTTACGGACCTCTCTCCGATAAACACGGACGCATTCCTGTCATTGTATTTTCCTTATTATTTTCCGCTATCGGTAATTATCTGACTTCTACTGCCGGATCATTTCACGCACTATCTCTATTCCGGCTTCTAACCGGTATTGGTGCAGGCGGGTGTCCAGTTATTAGCAGAGCTATACTCAGTGATACTTTCCGGGATAAAACGGAATTATCTAAATCTCTGGCTATTTTTTCGATGGCATCACAAGTTTCGCCTGCTTTTGCACCTGTCATTGGCGGGTATATTACAGAATATCTGCCGTGGAAGTTTAATTTTATAGCCCTTACCATAATGATGCTGATAGGTGCATTTTTTGTAAAAATGACGTTGCCGGAAACATTACCTATGAAATCAACAGATAATGGCCGAATAACAGGTTTTCGAATTCTGTTATCTGACATTAATTTTGTTGTATACAGTGTTGTCTCCGCCGTTTTGTTTGCTATTACCATTGGTTATTTTACTGCCAGTCCTTTCGTATTCCAGACACAATTTGAATTATCTTCATCACAGAATGGATATCTGTTTATGGTTTATTCTGCTGGGATCGTAATAGGTTCGCTGCTGACAAAAAAAGGGTTGTCACATTCCACACCGGAAAGAATTCTGAAAGTTTCACTCCCGTTATTAGTATTATTTACGGCGATGGCGCTTATTTTTATTTATTTTACTCAAATATTGTCGATTAAATTTATCATTATTTATAGTTTTGCGGTAGGGCTAGGATGTGGTCTGTCTTCTCCATTATTACTTGGGATAAGTTTGCATGGACATCCAGAATTGTCCGGAACAGGCAGTGCCTTACAAGGAGCCTTAAAAATGGCCGGAGCAGCCATTGTATTATGGTTTTTCTCTAGTGGGCATACAACAACAGCAGCGGGTTTAATGTGGGGACTTTTCATTCTTGCCTTGATTTGTTTTGTTTTCATTACCTTTACTCTGTATAGGGTATCTGAAACAAAAAATCGGCGCTTATAGAGCAACCAAAATTGATAATATTATCTTCACTATCATACTAACGGAGAGAATATGGATCTTGGAATCGCGGGTCGCTGGGCTGTCATATGTGCAGCCAGCGAAGGTTTAGGATTTGCTTGCGCTGCTGCACTAGTGGCAGAAGGTGTAAATGTTGTTATTAATGCACGAAGATCTGAACAACTGAAAGTGGCGGCACAGCAGCTTCAAAATATAAATTCTGCTATATCCGTAAAATGGGTATCAGGTGACATAACACAATTAGAAATTCAGGATACTGTGCTGAATACACCACCTGTGGTGGATATCCTTGTCACAAATGCGGGTGGCCCACCAACAGGTATTTATTCCGACTGGACTCGTGAAATATGGTATCAGGCCATTAACACTAATATGCTTACTCCAATCAGCCTGATTCAGGCTGTCATGGATAAAATGGTTAGTCGCTGTTTTGGGCGTATTATCAATATTACTTCTGGAACAGTTAAAGCACCTCAAAGTGAGCTGGGATTATCAAACGGAGCACGAGGGGGGCTAACAACTTTCATTAGTGGTCTGGCAAAATCTCATGCGCTGATGAATAATAATGTCACCATAAACAATCTACTACCTGGCGCTTTCGATACCCATCGTCTGAGACAAACATTCGTACAAAAAGCGTCAATATGCGGAGATTCACCGGAAAGTATAGCAATACAACGAAGCCAGAAAATCCCCGCTGGACGGTTTGGTACTCCCGAAGAATTTGGTGCATATTGTGCTTTTTTGTGTAGTAATTATGCAAGTTATATAACGGGACAAAATATCCTTATTGATGGTGGCGCCTATTCCGGTGTTTTTTAAGGCGCTTCCTTCTATATCCCATCATCAAGCAAAAATTTGACCCCGTTCGATTCAATCGATAGAGTATTTAATTGTTATCAATGATCCATAGCCTGCAAGGATCAGCATTAAGCGGCGAAACCAAAACTCCTGTAGCCTGAAAAGGAGAGCTAAATTGCGGTACATCTGCGCACTTTTGGAAGCAGATATCGTCGGATAAATAACCAATGTATCGACGATGAAAGTTTCCCGGTTTCTTTATGCACCGGCTTATCACACATAGGGCAGTAACCTTGCCACGTTCATCTTAACCATTTTACCTTGCATGATCTTTACCCACGCTTTGATTTACGCACGAAAAACGTTCTGAAAACTTCGCGGCGTCACTTGTGTTTGAGCGGAGCGATTACCAAGTGACGCTGCCAAGCGTCAATGTCCAGAGCACGTCCGGTCTGGTTTTACGAACGATTTGAACCCTGTTTTACTCAGTGTCACCAACTTTTCATTGGCATTTTCTGCCTTAATTCACTTATTCCGTTTGTTTTTCACTCACTGCCTTGTAATAGGCCGATGCAGTAAAGAAAGGAGATATCACACGTCACGAATAATGAGGCGTTCATCCTGATCTAATCAGGCGCTGAACGGGGAGTACATCACCGCCGTGCAGAGCACGTAGCGAACTCCTGCAAAAACTCACCGAAATCCTCGCCCTGTATACACATTATCTGACGCACCACGGAATGGTGAACCTAACCGACACGCAGGGAAAATGTTTCGAAATGAGTAAAGTTAGTCTGAAAATCACAGGGGAAATACGAATAGCGAAGCGATCACGAACGAGAACAAACAACAAAGATTGATTAGTCGTCCGTATTATCCCCTGAGTTTATGCGCTCTGAGAGGAGGAATAACCGTTAAACTTAGCCGTTCGATTATTGTGTTAGGTAAAACAATCAGTTAAAGTATTCCTGCCATTGGCAAAATCCGATGGTCGGGGATTCGCAACCCTGTAATGATCAACCCACTGGTAGGATGTTTCTACCAGTGCGCCTGTGTTCGCCTTTTCTATGGCGGTTCAGGTAGGGGAGGCTTCGGCCTCGCCGGATTGGTTGATCTCCGGTATTGCGAACCCTGCTTGAATCGCCACCATTAAA
>NZ_JBFPEZ010000058.1:0-14105 GCF_040838225.1 Xenorhabdus sp. SGI246 | reverse complement strand
TATGGGCGCGTTCGTCCGGGGTTGTGATGAGCTGAAAGCCAAAACAGGGGCAAGTATCCTTGTGGTTCACCATTCCGGCAAAGATGAAAGTAAAGGAGCAAGAGGCTCCAGTGCCTTTCGGGCTGCGCTGGATGTTGAATACCGGATCAACCGTGAAGGGAAAAAAGGCGGCGCACTGGTTATTACCTGCACCAAGATGAAAGATGCCGAAGAACTGGAAACCAAAGCCTACGACCTGCGCGTAGTTGAACTCTTTACCGATAAAGACGGTGAAGATATTACATCACTGGTTTTGATTGATAAACCACGTGATCCGGTTGAAGAGGACGATATTGAACACATTCCCAATAAAACAGATAACCACACAGCACTATGGCAGTGCATCCGATCGCGCACTGTCCTGAAAGAGCCTTGCAGCGTTGCCCTTGTCCGTGATGATTTAAAAGCGATGGGGGTGAATGTGAAGAATTTCAGCCGCTGGTTAACCAAGTTAGAAAATGATGGACTGATTACCCGCAACGGGCAGGAACTCACTATCATTAACCAGAGGAATGATGATTAAAAATGAGTAAAAAAATGAGGGATTACGGGGAGATGTATTGTACTACTCATCGTATTCCTCATTTCTCACGCATATATACAAGAAAAACGAGCAATACTAATATCATTGATTTTTAAGGATAAATAAACCTCAATAACTCACCTGTTTTTGCAGTGAGGAAAACAAAAAATGAGGGGATAAATGAGGAACGGGTGAGGAAGTAAGTTGTTTTCTGGCAGGTATTTTTTCAGCTCTCCATGTTACCGGGCTAATGCATTAATCCGGTAACATGGAGAAGACAAGCGCAGCGCGTCAGTGTTCCTATCCTAATAGACCAAAATGGTTATTTCTTTGATTAAGTGAGAAACTTTTTTTTGGCTGGCAATCAATTTGGTATCACATTCATATACATTTCCTCTAATGCAATGTGGTCGAGCAATTTTCCGTGTTTACTACACACTTTAAGGATGTAGTAACAAATTTATGAAGCTACATAAAGTTGATGTTCGGTTATTGCCATTGCAAGACTGTATTCAATATCTGAAGCCTGAATTTGACGTAATGTTTCTTGTTTAGGAAGATAAGGCAACAGATATTCCTGACGCTGTGGGAAAGTGAAGTATTGCGGTATCGGGCAGCGAGTTGTGCTTTTTCCATTCATTTTTAGTGCATTATCAACAATATTCGACCAATATCCTTCCATTTTTATTCCTCCAATAATTGCCGTCGGTGCTAGCGGAAATAGCAGAGATATATTGGTGTAGTTATCATAAACATATGCATTTTCCCACTGGTGTGTATCTTCAAGTTGATACTCATTAAGTTTGCGGCTTTGTGCATGGGTTAATAAACTTAATAACCAAGGATGTACGCTAGGTTGCTGCTTAGTGAGCGTTTTCATCAATAAAATTAAGATATCCAGCGGGAGATAGAGAGTTCTATCGGCAAGAGAAAACCCCGATAACTGTTCCTGAAAGGCTTGCAAAATAATATATGAGAGAGCCAAATTATCGGCACATTGAGCTAATTGTACCCCTTGCTCCAAAAAATGAGGGTAACATTGTTTATCTGGTAATAAAGGAGATTGACTGGAAATAATATAATGTTTTTTCTTTTTATTACGACTGAATATGGATTTTTTTATTAATATACCTTCCTCATTGAGATACCACCAAGCATAAGGACGCCAGCCCAGATCACTAAAATTTGTATGAGTCAGAACTACTCGGAGATGAAAGATTTCATAGTCTTCCTTTTGTTTGTCAGTAACAAATTTGCTGACACCAGCACGTGGGAAAAATATGTTAGGGCTAGCATGAGGTAAAGTAACAAATATTTTTTTTGCGCAGAGAAAACGTCTCAATGTTATTTTATTCCAACCTAATAAAGACCATGCATAGTGTGATAATATATCTGGCAGGTTTGGGAAAAACAGAAATTTTTTATTATTTATCCATGAAGTAATCAACTCACGATAAACCTTACTATTCATTTTTCATTCCTTTAACAAATAGATTTCTCTGACATAAATACCATTGCAAAGAAAATAACAATAAGATGAAAACCATCAGATAATAAGTAGTCTTCAGAGAGAGAAGTGATAACAATACCCCAGCACCTAATGAAAACGTTATTTTAGATAGTGAGGAAATGGATGTTCTTAGCATAGTAAATTTTCCGACATCCTGTTTTTCTGGTGCTTGATTACATTTCACCTGAATACATATAATGTGGCAGGTTATAAACAAAGTGGCACCAAATAACAGCATAGATACTAGATATTTATTATCCGTTCCAATCATCAATAAAATTATGATTGCACTAACTAATAACGCATGATTAAGAATAAATTTTTCACTAACTATTCTTCGTGACAAAAGTAACCCAGAGATAAATCCCGCTATCATACAACTAATATTGAGAGTCGCGTAAAAATTTGCTCCCGATTTAGTAAAAGTATCAGCCAGTGGTGGTAAAGAAGTATTGATAAATTGAAATGCACCACTGGAAGGAATGGAAAATAATAATATTTTTCTTAATTCCTGTTGGTTAAGCACATGAACGAGATAGGTTTTATTCAGTAGCTGTTTCTGTTTTTTATCGGTATGAACTGTTGTTGGTATAGTTGATAAAGTAAAATAGGTAAAAAATCCGATTGCTATTGTACTGGCTACATAAAACAAACCAGCAATAAATAAGCCTGAATTACCGATATCCAGTGTGAGAAATAATCCTCCCAGAGCTGTACCTGATGTTTGCGAAATCTGAATATTGGATGCCGAAATTTGCAACATTTTACTACCGTCCTCTGGCGTAAAATTATCCCGAACAATACGATTAACAGATGTTTTATTGAACATCTTCACCAGAGATAAAATACTTTGTACGGTCACAACTGCTAGCATGAGTAGTGTAGGTTGTGTTGCTGAAAACAAAAAAAACAATGACAGGCAGAATGCAGACAGAGTGAGGATGCCATTGCTGACAGAAAGTTGTTTTGCAGGGTTTTTAGCATCAGCAAATGAAAGAAGAAAAAAACCCATAATTGCGGATGGAAGATATCCCGCTATTATCGTGAGGCTGACAGCTAACGGGCTGCGTGTGATTTGGAAAACTAACCAGAGAATAATCACACTTTGCAGCCCCTCAGCTAAGGCAGAAAAAGTTGTATAGGCTTGGAATCCTATAAATTTTTTCGGTAATAACTGTTGGTTAGTCATTACACTTATCTCTTAACATGCGTTGATGGGAAAGACTCTGACAATTGATCAATCAAATTATGAAATTCATCCAGGCTTTGACATGAAGCGAAAGCCAAATAACGAAAATCGTGAGCACCAATACGTGTCGTTTTATGGCGCGTTTTTTCTAATTCTGATACAGCAACAATATTTTGTAAGTGTAATAAATCTGATGCGCTGTGCTTTTCTGGATAAACACCAATAACTCCAGAATAACCGTGATAATCATGGAATGGTGTATTATCAATCGAACGCAGTAACTGACTGTTAACAAAAGCCTGCCATAAATTTACTCCAGTAAAACGTAATAGTGACTCAGCAACGCCAACTCCCGGGGGTCGTAGGCCAATTTCACCAAAAATTAATTGATCACCCCGTCTGTAGACTTCTATATGAAAAACACCTTGTTTTAACTCTAATTTGGCAATGGCCCGTTGAGCCATAGAATAGACTATTGAATACATTGGATGGGATGAAGGTAGATGAATACTTGCTCTAGTTTGACCTTTGCCATTGAGGATAGGAAGACTGTAACAAGAAAGATAGGCTACAGCGATCTCAGACAAATTGACAATGCCGTCAAGATGGAATTCTTCTTCTATATCTATCTCTTCCTCAACCAACATCAATGTATCCAGATGAGTAATTTTTTGGTACAGCTGATCAATAGTCAGACGTTCAACATTCTGGCATGAAGAGCCAGATAGAGGCTTAACAATAAAATGTGTAGCTGTGCCTTGGGTGTATTGTGCAAAATTGTTGTAGAAATGACCTGAAAGCCAACATTTTGGGGCAGGTAGCTCATCTTCAAAATATTTACGCATACGCCATTTATTGGTTACACATAATGTTTGTTCATAGTTTAAGCCTGGTAATCCATAGCGGCTACGGAGAAATCCAGCGAATGTCATGTTACTTTCTGAACTTGCAACCACATAATGAAAAGGTGTCTTATTCATTATGTTATCTATTTTTGCCAGCGTTTCTTCCTGTGGGGAAAAGCATACCTGTGGTTCAGAAATGCGAATATAATCAATATCATGATGTTGATTAATCGATTGTTCTAACATTATCTTGTGAGTATCCAGAATAAGGGCTCGTTCAGACATTATCGTGCTCCCGTAAATGCAATAAGTTTGTTGACATTTTTTTCTAATGTATAGTAATCTTTATGTGTGATAATCGCGTAGCCAGCACGACCATAAATGCCTTGAGACTGTATCTGTGTATCTTCTGCCCAGTCTAGTTCAACCAAATCAAAATTCTGGTAAAAGTCCTGTTTTGTCAGTGAAATACCATCGAAAGCACGCAATAGCACAACAGCAAAAATCTGAGAAGGGTATTCAGGTAGATGGTGCTCATAAGGTAATCCCAAAGAAAGTATGGCATGAGCACTATATAGATCGACACCATAGCCCAGTTTTATCATTTCAGGTACCCATGCTCCAGCGGGCCTTAAAGCACATTCACTAAAAAATACCTCTTCATCATTCTTAAAAAATTCAAGATGGAATACGCCGTTATTGGCATTTAAACGTTCCAAAACACGTGGACAAAACTGATCAATTTGTTGGTAAATATCTGGAAAATCTTGGCGTGATAATATTTGTAAAGCAAGTGTTTTTCCTTCATTACATTGCATCGGAGGAGTGGTGTATTGACTGATAGAAAACCAATGTAATTTACCGTCAGACCAAATCCCATCGACACAAAATTCAATGGCAGTGATCTTACTTTCCGCAACGTAAGCCACATTACTTATATTTTTTTCATACTGTTGGAAATAATTTTCATACTCTGATCTTGAATTGATAGCAGTAGTAGCAAAAGAACCCATGCCATTAGCTGGTTTTATAATAAAAGAGGTACCCAACTCAACAACCAATTGTGAATAATCACTATCATGAGTTACATACCGGCAATAAGCATGTGGGACAAGCTGTGCTAGCTTCTGTTTTTGTAAACATTTATCCCGAAAATATAAAGTATTACAATAATCTTTAGGGCCAGGTAATTGCAACATATTGCGTAATACTGCTGCCGTAAATACACCATTTTCATTACCTGTAACAATACCAATAACTGTATGTAAGGAAATATTTAATACACATCGCAGGACTTCTTGTGCATCTTCCAAATTTTTAACCATATAGTACTTTGTGCCATTAAGAATAGGTTTAAATTTTTCCACTATATGAATAACCTGATATCCTTGATAAGCTAAAGCGGTCGCAATACCATCACGATATCCTAATACAATAACCGTGTTTTTCATTCATTTTCTCCTGATCGCCAGATGTAGAGATCGTGTTCGTTGGTATTAAAAGGGCCTGAATATTCAAATCCTCGTTGGGTAAAGAAATGAATATTCATCGCCAATGAACGACGTAATGCAATAATTATAGGTAATTGCCCCTGCTGGATTGCTTCTTGGCAAATAATATTAATTAATTTGCTGGCAATTCCCCGACGCCTGAATCCCGGTAATACAGATAAATAACTGAACGTTAAATTATCATCTTCTTGTCCAACTAATACAGCTGCAATCACTTGATTATCATATTTAGCAATTTTCCAATTAGTTAATTTATCCATAACACTAACAGGAGTTTCACTCAGCGCCGTCGGCATAAAATCAGCCACAAATGGCAAATAGGTTTCTTGTAATAATGATAGTATTCCCTTGATATCTTTCTCAGTTGGTATAGAGAAGCCGATCGCTATTTCTGGCATTATTCATTTCCGGAATTAACCTGTTTAACAACCATAAACAGTTGGCTTTCATATAAAACCGCCAATTTCTCCTTGGATTGATATTTATCCACTAGCACTTTTAGTCTTTCGATAAATAATTCATCGTGAGCCGCTAAAGCACGTTGTACTTGAGTCGATGAACGACTCATTCCGATAAATGCTTCTCTGGGAATAAACATATTCCAGCGGGAATTGAGTGTAATATGGAGGGCATTTTCATCTTGGAATGCGGTATTTAGTTCCTGTGCATAATCAAAATCCCGATAATGGCGGCTATAACCGGGGCTTAATTCCTCCAGTAAATTTTCATATTCATTAAGAAATTCACTGTGACGATAATCCCGGTTATTTTGTAAAATCGCCATAACACCATTATCAGCAAGGCTATCACGCACCAGATTCAATACTTTTTCTCTATCCATCCACTGAAAAGATTGTGCTGCCATAATCAGGTCAGTGCTGTTTATAGTGGCGAGATGTTGCTCGGCACTGCCATGTAGCCAGTTAACCCACGGAATTTTTTGTTTTCCTGTATCAATCATATCCTGTGAAATATCTATGGCTGTGTAGTTGTGCTGCTGCCCCAGCAAATCTGCCAGACCTTCAATTGCAATTCCTGTTCCTGCACCAATATCGACAAGGGACAACTCCCTGTCTTTAGGTAACCAGTGGTGAATTTCACGGAAAAGTTCCTGTGGATAACGGGGACGGTAGAGATCATACCCTTTAGCCAGACCATCAAATTTTTCTTTCTTTTGTGTCATAAGATCCTCTGTTCAGGTGATTGCTTTTCAGACAATTGACTAAGGATGTAGTTAAGCCTGCCACCTGCACAGATAACCTCTAACATTTGCGCCGATGGCGGATAGAAATCAGGTAAGGGTATATCAGCGATAAAACGACCTTCATTGATTAAGCACTCAACAGATAAGCCCTCATGAAATCCTTTGATATCAGCTTCAATCGCCAGTAGACCAAGGTTCCATGCATTGCGGAAAAAAATCCGCCCGAAAGCGGGTGCAATAACCATAGGAATACCCGCAGCCAATAAAGTGCTTACTGCTTGCTCTCTCGAACTGCCAATACCAAAGATACCTTTGCAAACAATAATATCCCCGGATTGCAACTTAGAAACAAATTCAGGAAAACGATTTTCAAACAGATGAGGAGCTAACTGAGCAGGCTCGGTATACATATGTTTATAACGTGCAGGAATAATATCATCAGTGGAGATATCACCCGTAATCATCCTGACACGATATTTTTTGTTGAGGCTGTCCCCGCCGATATTGTTTTTTACTAGATAGTGTTGTTGTTCAATCATGCCACTCAAGCTCCGTAATTAACGGTATCCGACCGTGTAATGCCACATTTGCCGCAACCAAAGGTGATGAGAGATAAATATCTGCTTCAGCATTACCCATACGTCCCTGAAAATTCCGATTCATCGTTGAAAGAACCCGTTCCCCTTTAGCTGGGATCGTGCCTTGTGTTCCAACACAGGCCCCGCATCCGGGAGGTGTTACTAAAGCGCCCGCAGAAACAATTTTTTCAATATAACCAAGCCGCATGGCTTCCAGATAGACACGCTTTGAACCGGGTGTGACGATACAATGAACATCCTGATGAATCCGGTTGTTATCAAGGATTGCAGCCACTTCAGCAAGATCTTCCAACCGGCTGTTGGTACAGCTGCCGATAAATACATAATCAATTTTCTGGCCTGACAGGGTTTCTAATGGCACAGCCTGAGAGGGCGAATGCGGCAGAGAGATATGTGGCGTTAAGTCAGACAGCGAGAATGTCAGGTGATGATGAGCAACTTCCGGTCTGATATACCGCATATTGGCAGGCCTCCCTAGCCCATCAGGCATAAAGACACATTTTGCACCCAACTCAACTCCCATACTGGCAAAACTGGCAGCTGAATCTAAAGACAGGGTATGACTCCATTCACCACTGAGTTCCACTGAACGATATAAAAAGGGGAATTGCCCAAAGTGACGCAGCAAAGCAAGCATCACATCTTTAGTTCTTGTAGCTGGATGTGGCTGACCAGAAATAATTAAACTGACAGTTTCTGGTACTTTCAGCCAGATTTGTCCTGTAAGCATCGCCGCTAATACATCCGAGGCCCCCATCCCTAATGCCAGTGATTGAACGGCACCGCCCGTACAAGTATGTGAATCAGCACCTATAACAATATTCCCCGGCTGAAACCACTGTTCTTCCAGTGCAATTAAATGACTGATGCCTTCGCCTCTGGCAAAAATATTAACGCCAATAGATTTAGCGAAATCCATTGCTTCATTAACACGTTCAGCCATTAACTTATCCGGTACGATTACTGAATGATCGAAGAAAAAGCCAATTTTTTCCGGATGCAAAACCCACTTTAAGTTATGTTGGCGAAAAAGTTTAGCAATAGTTGGTGAATTACCATCCTGAACATAAATTCTATCGACTTCAACAGTGATCAACTCCTTAGCCTTAACCCGACTATTCTGGCTGTGTTCAGCAATAATTTGATTAACTATTGGCTGTTCATGAGTCATGATGATGTTCCTTCTGCCTGCTGATAGAGTTTATGCAGTACATGAACAGGGATACCGCCGGGGTGCTCGCCAGCAGTTTTCCGTACCAGAGCCAGACAATGTTCCAGCGCTTCTGGTGTTGTTTGTACACCATCCAGATCTAAAATATTTTGTAAGATAGTTCGACCGGAATGTTTCCCAACAACCATACGACGCTGACCTCCCACAATCTCCGGCTCAAAGGGTTCAAAAGTCTTGCTGTCTTTCAACATTCCGTTGACGTGGATGCCGGATTCGTGGGCAAAAACATTGCTGCCAACAATAGGCTGCCAGGGTGATACAGCATGTTGGCTGGCCTGCGCCACTTCATGAGAGAGACGAGTTAGCTGTCGGGTATCAACACCGGAATCGACCTGATAAAAATGTTGCAGTGCCATTACCATCTGAGCCAAATCCGGCATTCCGGCCCGTTCTCCCATTCCATTAACACAAACATGGAAATACCGTGCACCAGCTTCAAGGCCAGCCAGCGTATTTGCTACAGCCAGCCCGAAATCATTATGGCAATGGCACTGCAAATCAATCGACGATGCCTGACGAACGATGGAAACCCGCTGTACATATTGCTGGCTGTTAAGGATGCCGATAGTGTCTGAAAGCCGTAAGCGGTCAGCACCAGCCTGCTCGACTGTGGCTGCATATTCCTGCAGGAAACTCATTTCCGTGCGACCAACATCCTCTGCACTGATTGAAACAAAGGCGTCTTTATCTTTAGCGAATTTGATCATATCGCTGGCGGTAGTTAACAACCAATTTCTATCTTTACTTACACTGTGTTTAAGATGAATATTTGAAGTTGGCAGGCCAATATGTACCGCCTTAAATCCTAGAGAAAGGGTATACTTAATATCTTCCAGTATACCACGATTCCAACCGATAATATTAACCTCATCCTTACGTTCCAGTATTTCTTTTAATGCAAGAACTTCATCCCCCTTCATCGCGGGAATACCCGCTTCTATCCATTTCACACCAGCTTCTACTAACGAATTAAAAATATTTACTTTAGTTTCTTTTGAAAATGCAATACCCGGAGCCTGTTCACCGTCGCGTAAAGTTGTGTCTTCCAGAATAATATTTTTTTGAATACTCATAGCGTTATAACCTTATTTTTTTATTGACGCATATTTAGTTAAACGTGGAATCCGCTAGGCGGTTTAGGTATATTTAATTTCTCTCTTAATGTTCCGTCTTTATAGCTATTTTTAAACACACCCAATTTTTGTAATTCCGGTACAACATAGGAAATAAATTCCTCCAGACATCCGGGCATACAGGGAGGCATAAGATTAAATCCGTCACAGGCTTTCTCCTGCAACCATTGCGCCATTTTGGCCGCGACTTGTTGATAAGAACCGACAAGAATTAAATGACCTCTGGCAATAATTATTTTTTCGTACAACTGTTTGATTGTTAAAAATTCTGTTCTGGCCATTTCTTCAATGATGGCACGACGACTTTGGTTACCATTAGACGCAGGAAGATCAGGCAGAGGCTTATTAATATCGTAGAGTGACAAATCAACACCACCGAGCAAATCGGATAACATGCTAAGACCAAATTCGGGATAAATAAGATCTTGCAATTCATTCATTTTCTTTTTAGCGCTTTCTTCATCAGGGCCAATAAAAAAGCAAACTCCCGGCATAATTAAAATATCGTTATAGTGCCTTTCATATTTACCAAGCCGAGATTTTAAATCAAGATAAAATGCTTTTGCTAAATTAATATCCGACTGTGCTGTGAAAACCAATTCAGCAGTTCTGGCTGCAAGTTCTTTACCGGGTTCTGAGGAACCTGCCTGTACAATAATGGGATGTCCCTGAGGGGGACGAGAGATATTCAATGGCCCTTTTACGGAAAAATATTGTCCCTGAAAATTTACTTCATGGCACTTTGACGGAATATAGAAAATACCACTTTGTTTATCACGTGGCAGAGCATCATCATCCCAACTATCCCATAACCCAGTGACAACTTCCCAGGATTCAGATGCCTGACGATAACGCTCATCATGCTCAGGATGCTGAGCAAGACCAAAGTTTTTCGCCGCATGAGATTTAGATGAAGTAACCAGATTCCAGCCAGCACGCCCACTGCTGATATGGTCTAATGAAGCAAATTCACGGGCAATATTAAACGGATGTTTATAAGTAGTGGAAGCCGTCGCAACCAAGCCGATATGCTGCGTAACCATAGCTAGCGCTGACAATAATGTCATAGGTTCAAATACTACAATCCGGCTGCCATAACCCTTCTGATCATCCTGAAAAACCGAAGGCGTATCAGAAAGAAAAATTAAATCGAGTAAGCCTTTTTCCGCTATACGAGCCATATTCAGATAGTGCCCGATATCTTGTGCAGCCTGTGGATTAACATCAGGATGACGCCATGCTGCCGGATGATGTCCAGTACCATAAGCAAGATAAGCACCAAGCACCAATTGTTGCTGATTATCTTCCATTATATTTACCTTTATATGTAATAATATATTCTATCAATAGAATAGTATGAGAAATCAGGTATCAAGACGCATAAGGAATAAGATTGATGACTTTTTTTATACTGATACAATCTTTTTCTACTTCTGCAGAGCGCCCATGCTTTAATATTTCGTGCGATACATGCTCCATTGCTTTATAAGCTGCTCTGAGCATATGATTGGCATAAATAATAATATTGAAACCTGCCTCACTCAGATCATTATGATAAGTTTCTGAATAAGTCGTTGGTACACATATCAGTGGTAATTTGGGATATTTTTTCCTGAATAACTTACTAAAATCAATAACTTCATCCGGCGTATTCTGACAACTATGAATCATAATTCCATTAGCACCAGCTTTAACATAGGCATTTGCTCTCTCCAACGCATCTTCCATTCCGTAACCCGCAATTAAACTTTCCAACCGTGCAAAAATCATCAATCGGCTATTTTGTTGTGCATCTTTTCCTTTAGCTATTTTGTTACTGAATTCATTAATATCAGCTAGTTCTTGTTTAACACTGGTACCAAATAGAGAATTTCTTTTATTTCCCGTTTTATCTTCAATAATGACTGCATCAATGCCTACCTGCTCCATTTTTCTAATATAATGAACAAAATGTTCAATTCGCCCTCCTGTATCAGCATCCATAATCACTGGCATTTTAGTCAGTAATTTTATTTCATGAATATTTTGCAATCGACTATTAATGTCCAGTGTTTCATTATCTGGAATACCTTTAACAGCAGAGTCGATTAAAGAACTTGACCAAATACCATCAAATTTATAGGTGTAGCCATTATCATCTGTATAATTTGTATTTTTGATAATAAGCGCTGAAAGCGGATTATGTGCTTCAATAAAAGTAAGCGATTTCTTTTCTTTGAGTAACTTCTTCAACATAAAATAACCTCTTTTTAAATTTAATAATTATACAGTCAAGAGAATGAACGCTTCATATACAGGATCTGTAATGCTCAAGAAATATTAGTGCCTCATAAACCTGTTAATGTTATAAATAATAAATAGAGGCTAAGTTATTTTCACCATCAAACAAACATTTGACTCCCCTCAACTCAACCGGTAATGTATAAAACTGTTATTATCAATGATCCATAGCCTGCAAGGATCACCCATCGGGTGGCGAAATAAAACTCCCGTAGCCTGAAAGGGAGAGCAAGATTGCGGTACATCTGCGCACTTTTGGGAGCAGATATCGTCGGACAAATAACCCAATGTATCGACGATGAAAGTTTCCCGGTTTCTTTATGCACCGGCTTATCACACATAGGGCAGTAACCTGGCCACGTTCACCTTAACCATTTTACCTTGCATGATCTTTACCCACGCTTTGATTTACGCACGAAAAACGTTCCGAAAACTTCGCGGCGTCACTTGCGTTTAAGCGGAGCGATTACCAAGTGACGCTGCCAAGCGTCAACGTCCAGAGCACGTCCGGTCTGGCTTTACGCACAATCTGAACCCCGTTTTACTCAGTGTCACCAACTTTTCATTCGCATTTTCTGCCTTAATTCACTTATTTAGTTTGTTTTTCACTCACTGCCTTGTAATAGGCCGATGCAGTAAAGAAAGGAGATATCACACGTCACGAATAATGAGGCGTTCATCCTGATCTAATCAGGCGCTGAACGGGGAGTAAACCATCGCCGTGCCTGGCATGCACGTAGCGAACTCCTGCAATAACTCACCTCAATGCTGTCTCTGCTACACATTATCTGACGCACCACGGAACGGTGAACCTAACCGACACGCAGAGAAAATGTTTCGAAATGAGTAAAATGAGTCTGAAAATCAAAGGGGAAATACGAATAGCGGAGCGATCACGAACGAGAACAAACAACAAAGATTGATTAGCCGTCCGTATTATCCCCTGAGTTTATGCGCTCTGAGAGGAGGTATAACCGTTAAACTTAGTCGTTCAGTTATTGTGTTAGGTAAAACAATTAGTTAAAGTATTTCCGCCATTAGCACAATCTAATGGTCAAGGTTTAGCAGCCTTGTGTACCCAAACACTGGTAGGATATTTCTGCCAGTGCGCTTGCTATCACCCTTTCAATGGTGATTCAGGTGGGGGAGGCTTCGGCCTCGCCGGTGGGTACTCCGGTCTGCTAACCCTGCTTGAATCGCCACCATCAATATTAATTAATGGAAAGGGGTAGCAGGAATGAATAACAATAATGTTAAAAATGACTGGCATCAGGCCGACATCATCGCCGCATTGCGCAAACGCGGGACAACCTTAGCAGCGGTTTCTCGTGAGGCAGGACTCAGTTCATCGACACTGGCAAATGCATTCAGCAGACCGTGGCCGAAAGGTGAATGGATCATTGCAGATTACCTTGGCATCCATCCCTCAGAGATCTGGCCCAGCCGTTATTTCGATTCTTATACTGGTGAATTATTAGAAAGGAAAGCCCGCTCTAAGCCACAGGAATAATCCGCTGCAATTTGTGATCGATATCGTAAAAATGAATATTTTTTATCTTAAGCCCTGAGCGTGAAATGGCAGCCAAATCTGACCATTTTTAACCCTCACGGCTTTTTTGCTTTAATATGATTAAAAAGCACATAATTAGTGATATAAATAATAAAAATCAATCAGATATATAATAAAAAGCAAGCAAAAAATTCTGGGGGCATTAAAAGGGGCATAAAAGAAAAGTGAGGTTGTAGACTTTGACTATTCAACAAGTTATAATGTTTTTCGATTCCGCCTCCGGCACCAAGATTTTAAAGCTAATTTGTTGAATATTATCAGATAATTAACAAATAAGTTAAAATTTAGGGCTGTTAATTCAATGTTAAACAATTGATCGCCTAATTTGCACGCTCAATGTTTAAGAAAGCCGTAAATAATGAATACAGGGTGCCTGCATTTGCAAGCACTCATCTTTCATTTAAGATAATGATTTCAGTAATTGATTCTGATGTCAAGTAAGGGAAAAATTTTACGGGATGCCGGATCGGT
>NZ_JBFPEZ010000057.1:0-9197 GCF_040838225.1 Xenorhabdus sp. SGI246 | reverse complement strand
TTTCATCCTGCCCGGTGCAGTGCTGGATGACGAATCACTAAAAGCGGGTGACTTCGGGTGAAAGTGTTTTAATGCTGATTCCAGTTTCATTATTATGCTGTCTCCCGCTGTTTCTTTATATAGACCCTTTCTCTGACTTCACTGCCGTACTGCAACATGTCATTAAAATCACCAATGTCAGCCCATCGAACGCTGACTTTCTCAATATCGTTATTGGCGGATAAGTTCTTACGTGCGCACTCATAAGCTGCCGCTTCGCCCGTGGCGCTCCAGTCGATATCTGCAAAGATAATGAGGTGATTAACACCCTGTGGTGCAACAAATTTCGCCATATATCCGGCGTTCATGGTTGACCACGTGTTGACACCGTAAATCTGCTTGCAGGACAAAGCTGTTTCGATGCCCTCCGCAATCCCCAATGTGGAATTAACCGGAAACAAACGGATCGCCAGCGAGGAGGCGTGAGTGCGATAACTTTCTTCCTGCGTGGCATCCAGTTTCTTCTGAGGGGTAATATCGGCCTTCCTGTCCCCATCAAGGTAAGTGCGGTGCAGGTAGCACAAGGTGCCTTTGGCATCCGTGACCAATGACCAGATGGCTTGTAGCTTCCCATTGCGAACAGGCTGTTCAGGGCAATACTTCACGTTGGCGGCGGGCAGAACGTGAATACCCCGATTGCGTAAATAGTCTTCGCCCTGCGTGCCTTTCAGGCCGGGTAAGTTGGCATAACACGCGGTGACTTTATTTCTGAATTTGGTGATATTGGTCTCTTTTTTCACCACACTGCGCTTATCCGACTGGATACCCAGTAACAGATCAATCTCATCGGCCAGTGTCTTAAAATCTTTTCCCTGGGTTAAACGAAGTAACGCCCAGCCATCCCCCCGGTTACAGGTACAAATGAATGTCCCCCGGTCATCCTTGTTATCAATGCGAAACTTACCTTTCCGTTCGCATATCGGGCACTTGCCTTTAAAATGGTTCTTCCCTGTCACGGGCGGCAATTTGTAGTAAGCGAAGATTTCAGGCCAGCGGCCTATCACAGCATCAGCCGTTTTTATTCTGTTCACAGTGCTTCTCCCTGATATAACGGTGTCTCTAACTGCTTACGAATTTCACGTACCTTGTCCCGGGCAACTTCAAGACGCATTTCCTGTTGTTCTTGTTGCGGTTGTTTTGCTTTCTGACGGGATTTCGCCCAGGCAATCTGTTTATGCTTGATGAAATTGTTCACTTCGGGCGTCAGTTCCTGTGGGGTGTCGTGCAGGCCACGAGGCTCGATACCGAACTTTTCTTTAAATGTATAGAATACCCACCAATCACTGAGGGTCTTGCCCTGTGAGGCGCGCTGGTTCTGGTAATACTTCAATTGCGAGTAGAAACTCTGTTTTTCAGCCTGAGTGTAAACACGCTCTTTCTTGCTGAGCTTCTGAATCGTGCGGCTGGTATCGACCTCAATATCTTCACCAGCCAGTGGCTTAAAGCCACACTTCGGGCAGGCATAAACGCCCGCAGGTTTCATGTAATGGCAGGAGGGGCACTCTTTCGGCAGCTTCTCGCGCTTTTCCTGTTCCCGGTAGCTGTCACGGGTTTTCATACCGTCGTTTTTATTCGGCAGTTCGTCATATTCGATATCATCCGGGTAGCCGAGGCGATGGACAGAACCGGAGTGATCGAGAATGATGCACCGCTCCTTACCTTTGGCAGTACGAAGGCCTCTGCCGATTGACTGGAGCCACCGGATTTCAGACTTGGTGGGGCGGGCGTAGATAATGCAGCGCACATCACTGTCAAAACCCGCCACGAGTACGCCCACATTGACGATGATTTTCGTTGCGCCCTGCTCAAAGCGATGAATAATCAGGTCACGCTCATCCTGAGGGGTATGGGCGGTCATTACCTCAGCATTCACGCCAGCGCGGTTAAATCCCATTGTGACAAAATTGGCATGACTGACATTTACGCAGAAGCACACTGTGGGCAGGTTTTCACCCAATTTCAGCCAGCTGCTGACCACATCACCGACCAAATCCGCCCCGCACATAATCTCGGCGATTTCGTTTTCCTTGTAGTCACTGCCATATTCAGCGCTGCTGCTGGATTTCACCCCGGTTAAGTCCGGCTTGGTGGGTGCATAAAATTCATAAGCACTCAGATCACCACGCTGGATTAACTCCTTAATCGTGGTCGGCTTAATGAGTTTCTGATAGTAGTGACCGAGGAACGGCGAGAAAGGCGTTCCTGACAATCCAATCACCTTGCAGTCCGTTTCAGTGGTCAGCCGGGTGATTTCTTCCAGTATCTTTTTACGTTTCAGGTGCGCTTCATCAATCACCAGCAGATCGATATCTTCGGGAAACTCACGGCGTATCAGCGTGTCAGCCGAAGCAATCTGAATCAGCTTTGTCGGGTCCTGATTAGGGTGATCACGCCAGATAAAAGCGATTTCATCCTCAGGCAATCCATACTCGATAAAACGCTGAGCAGTCTGATTTATCAACACGGTAAAAGGGCAGATCATCATGACCCTCATCCCTTTTGAGACAAAACCCTGCGTGATAAATGCGGATAATCCTGTTTTACCTGCGCCTGTCGGGGCATACACCATGAAGGAGTTAAAATTCTTCCAGTCCTGACGCAGCAGGTTTAACGCACGTTCCTGAGCAAAGTTAGGAGTAATATTCAGCATGACGTTACTCCCTGTTTATTTTTCTGTGCTGCCGTGTGATAATCCATGCAGGTAATCCTGCCTGAATATGTATTACCTACCGCAAGAGCCTGAACAGTCGTACTCGCCAAAGGTTGACTGTTCGGTTTCTTGCACCCTCTTACATTCCTACTCTGATTTAACATTGATACCCCTATTTGAATGATTTCCACTGCCAGAGGAAAAGCCTTTTGTTTTCCCGTTTGGACGTCTAAACGTCTTCGCCATTTGATACCCCTATAGAGATCTAAATTAAGATCTGAGCACTCCTTTGGCTGTGCCTTCCCTAACACCCCTTTCAAAGATCACCCCCCTTACCCCCCTAGAAAGTTTTCCCCTCTTCCCCATTTGTCACCCCACCTGTACTATCAAACTGATACATTACTGTACTTTCTAACAAGTACACCCTGTGAAACTAAACCGCCTGACTGGTCGTTACTGCTATCGGCTCCGATGTATAACCCTGTGCCGCTCTCTCATACTTCACGACAAATTCCCTGAGACGGATATTGGCCGCCCGTCTGGCTGCATTGTCTTTGCGGTATGGCACCGGTTCGTTATCCCATGCTGTCAGATACACTTCTGAGTACTTGGCAGTTATCTTCTCCCGTGTACTGATTCTCAGTTTCCCCAACATGCCCTGTATCCATTTGCCATCGTCCGGGCAGAAATGCGATGGCAGGGTGACTTGGCTGTAATCAGGAAACATGTTTTCTCTCGGAAGATTGTTCTGATATGTGATTTTTGTGCTTCACCAGCTCCTCTAGTGGGATGTTTAATTTTTCATGCAATTCAAAGTATCTGCCCGGTGGTATATGTTTTTTTTGAACCCACTGACTAACGGCTTGACTAGATATACCCAATAGCTTTGCTAGCCTTGCAATTCCTCCAGCCTTTTCAATGGCAAGATTTAAAATGCTCATATATCCTCCTAATAATTCACAACCCCAAAATACAAGCTATACTTGTTTTTATAAAGCAAAACTTGTTAGCAGAAAGAAAGTAAAGCTTGTATATTTGGAAGTATGAAAACTATGCGTGAACGTATAAAGCAAGCAAGGCTTGCAAAGAAAATGACTCAAGCTGATCTTGCTGAAAAGATCGGTGTGACGCCTCAATCTGTTCAGCAATGGGAATCACATACCGAACCAAGAAAAGCTAAGCTAATGGAGCTTGCAGAAATACTTGGAGTTGATGTTAATTGGCTACTATTTGGCGATCCTTCTAAGAAAGATGGCATACGAGTAGAGCAAATAGCATCACAAGAAGTAACGGCATGGGATAGCACTTCACCTTTAGATAACAACGAGGTAGAAGTCCCTTACTACAATAGTATTGAGTTGGCAGCAAGCCATGCATGTAGTGGAGGAACTGAAAGTAGTGGCTATAAGTTAAGATTCTCAAGGGCGACATTTGACCGCTATGAAGTATCTCCTAATGAAGCTATAGCATTCCCTATTCATGGGGATAGTATGTCTCCGGTAATCCCCAATGGCTCTACAGTTACAGTAATTACCGGATGCAAAAAAATTATTGACGGCAGCATATATGCCATTGAACAAGGAGATCTACTGCGAGTAAGGATACTACTACGTCAGCCGGAAGGTAAGCTGATCATTCGGAGCTATAATTCGGTCGATTACCCAGATGAAACTGCCGATGCCAATACGGTAAACATAATTGGCAGAGTCTTTAACTGGTCAGTGATGGGCTGGTAAAAATTAAGCATAATCATTAAGACCCTCTCATTGAGGGTTTTTTTGTGATATAAATCACAAATACAAACTTCTCAATAAAAATAATATCTTTACATATCAACACAATAACAATATTAACTTGTTTTTTTACCAAAAGTAAAGTAATGATTGATTTAGAAAAGCATTACTTGTATCTTTTGAAACAAGCAAAACTTGATATGAAAATAACATCGTCAAGTTAAATATTTAGAAATTTAAATCCTGTTAGTACTTAACAAGATAAAGGTTGAAACGCGGATATTGCACACGCCACTACAAAACTTTATTTATTCGCAGCCATTGAGCGTTCCAACATGGAGCAAACACGCCCCATATGCGTTAAAGCTCAGGCAAATGACAAGGAAGAGGCAAAAAGGTTATTAGCTCCTGTATATGTCATTTATGGATGGATGGGACAAATAGTTAACCGTAACTGAAATAAACAATTTAATTCTGAGGTGAATATGAATTATTCCAAAGGAAAAGAAATAGCATTAGCGTATCAGAAATTAGAATCAGCAGAAAATGCAGAGCAGGCGCTGTCAATGGCTTATCAAATTGCGTCAAACTCTAATATGCCAGATAGCGTTAGAGAATTGTTCACGCAATTAATGAAATCATTTAGTGAGCACCGTAGTGAATTACAAGGTGCAGCTAGTGACATATTATTCAAGTAACTAACTCCAGCTCATTCCAAATAAACAATATAATTCTAAAGGAAATAAAAATGAAAAAACCAGCAACTAATATCAATAATACTTTGGTGACTGAGATAAACAATAACCAAATTAAAGGGCAGCAATCGCTACCCTGTGGCGACAAACCTTTTATTTACGCTGCTAATTTAAATCTTTATGAACTTATTGCATGGCTTCAAAATGAACTTAATGCACTTAATCGCCGTGAAAGAGCACTTTGTATTATATCGAAAGCAGTAGATTCATTGGAACTTGAAATTAATTCTCTTGTTGCTCATCAGCCTTTTTCAGAGTCCGTTCACCTGAACCAAGAATCCAATTTACTTTTAGATTCCAATCAATGCCAGATGCGTCTTTGTTCAGCTTTAAACTATTTACGTAACTCTGAGCTTTCTGAGGTAGATTTTCCGGGGCAAGGTCTTTCAGAAGAGCAAAAACAATCCATTCGAGCGGATTGGCTTCCAGTTCCCGAAGGGAAACTTGATACAGAGTAAACAATAAATGCTTAAGAGCCTTGTCACCTCTTAATGGCTCAAATATTGTTGCATAATAAATAATTTAATTCTAAGGAAAATAATAATGAGTGAAAAAGACTACAAATACTATCGTCTATCTGGTGATATTGTTGATCAACTTGACAATGAACACAGATTAATTCAAAAGAAAAGACAACAAGTAATACACCAAACCCTGGATAAAATCGGCGCAGAAGGCTTTTCATGGGATAACAGTTGGGGTAAAAATAGCTCATTAATTCTCAATTTTGCATTTCCAATAGATAAAGAATTCCCTATTCCAATGAAAATAATCAATTCAACCGATGAATTGAAAATAGTAAGAGCTAAAGCCAATAGTAAAGAAGGGAAAGAATTCAACAAGAAATTAGATAATCTAGTCAAAGAAACAAATAACCAATTGAAAAAATTACCATCTTATAAAGATTTTCTGATTAATAAATTTAATATTCAATGCTGCACATTAGGAACACCAAAAGCTCATTATAAAAAGGGTGTGCCCATGATAGAAACACAAGTAGGTAAGGCAAGTAAAGATAATAATACACTATTATTCGCTATACCTAATGCAAAGGAATATGACAAGCAGCCAGAAATTCCAGATTGTTTTGAAGAAATAAGCTATGGCATATTTTATGATCTAGCTAATTAATAGATTAAGGATAAATAATCACAATCAAAGGAAATAAACATGAAAACAAAATTATCGCTTGGTGATAAACATCATTTACGGAATGCATTAAGAATTAATGAAGAAATACAGGCTTTATTAATCCCGTTATTATCCGCTGTTGAAAATGAAGCCAGCAATGATACTTACTTAATGTTACGAGTAGTAGAACGATTATCAGTCTATCAGTTTGGTGACCTTACTGAATTAAATGAAAACTTTGAATAAAAATCTCAGGGTGAAATATGTCAAATAAATTACAAACCGAGGAATATAATCATGAAAAACAAAAACCTTGAATTAGAAAAAGTTCAGGAACTAGCTGAAAAATTACAAGCACTTTTAGTTCTCTGGATGGAAGGCCGATTAAGTGAGGATGATGCTTATATTTTAAATATTGCAACTGAAATCAATCATAATGTATTGCTAGAAATAGGACGAATTCGCGGGGAATAATAACCATGATGAATAATATATACCATCACATTCGCTTCAACAATAAACAAATCTCAGAAATGAGTGACCATGATTTGCTATTTTTATCAACATCAAGTCATGAAGTTATTTACTCAATAACAAACGGAATGAAGTCTATTGCTAACTTAGCCGGCGTAGCAGTTAACAGTGAGGAATATTCGCCCGATGGAGCAATGACTGACCTTGATAGATTATCGCGACTGTTTTCTGTATTACCTCTTATTATCGAGGCTGAATACGTAAATAACGTGAATGCAGTTAGTGAATTAAGAGAAAGAAGAAGCAAAACTCAATCAAAATAAAAACAACAAAACAACTTTAATTACAGTGCCTGCACTGGGGAATCTCACATTCTAAATTCAGACTGATTACAAATAAAAGGAAATACAAATGAAAGAGAGTCGTTACATAGAGGCTGCCAATAAAGCTATTCTGCAAGAAAAGAAAAAAGACTTTAAACGCGCAGCCGGATACTGGGAAATAGCAAAAATAGCATCCCTCAATATAAATAATCAAAGATGGGCTGAATACCGCCAAGAACATAACGAGAAAAGACACGCACTACATAACAAATATAAAAAAATTAAAGACAAAAACGAAGATAAACGTATCGCCTCAGAATTAAAAAAACACGTCAATAAAAAAGGCGGTGAATAATGACTGTATATGAACAAGCAAAAGAATTAGCACGGAGTTTAGAACTGAAAGGCTTATTTCGTCGTGCCGCTGAAAAATGGGGTGAGGCTCTTTCATTATCTCACGACAAAAAACAAGAACAGGAATGTACCAAAAATAATTTGCGTTGTGTCCAAAAAGCGAAAATCAAAATACGGGAGGGGTGGTAATGGCGAAAAGAAAAAGAAGTAAAACGCAACAAGGCCATATGGGAATGACAATGGCACAAGGATTTCGATTAGAAATAGACAAAAAGCAAGATTATTTAAATTCGAAAAAATACCTCTCTAATTTCCCGGTAGAAGGTGAAGAAATGAGAATGCCACTTAATAGAGCTATGCGCCGCTTAGCAAAAAGAATGAAAATTGAACTTAAGGAAGCAAAATAATGAACGAATTAATCACCATTAATAAAACCCAAATGCCTGTCGTGGAATATCAAGGGCAACGCGTTGTGACATTCTCAATGATTGACCACGTTCACGCTCGACCAGAGGGAACAGCCGGAAGAAACTTTCGCGAGCACAAGCCCCGCTTCATTGAGGGTATCGATTACTACGAACTAGGTTCCGACGAAATTCGTCGCAACCTTCCCAGCGGCGTATTTTCAGACTTTACACCAAAAGGTGTTGTCATTACTGAGTCTGGTTACCTGATGCTGGTTAAGTCTTTCACTGACGACTTAGCTTGGCAGGTTCAACGGGAATTGGTGAACAACTATTTCCGTCAGCCCCAAACTGCAATAAACGAGCTTGAAATGATTGCCAAGATCGCCAGTCATACCGCCCAGCAACAACGCCAAATCAACTACGTTGAAGAAAAGGTTGAGCAGGTTCATGAAACTGTCGAGCAAATCAAGCGTGGAACTATCCCCGCGGGCTGGATCGGGTTCTCTCTGGCCGCGACCGAATCAGGGTTAACCAATAACAAGTGCCGTACTTTGGCTGAACAGTACAACGTTCCTACAGATACCGTCACCATCATGACGCCGGATGGGCAGCCTCGCCCCATGAAAATTGTATTCAAGGAAGATTTCATGAGCGCGTTCCGCCTAATGATGGGTGAAGCAGAAAAACGCGGTTCTCGCTGGTCACATCCCAAGATGGGGATCTTTCAGGTTATCGGATGGGAGGGTAAATAATGAGCAAGCATCACACTGAAACAGGATTTGATTACGGCAAGTATGGCGTCATTGTCATCACTGAGGCAGCGAACAGCGAAGTCATAAGTTATGAGGAGGCGCTGGCATCGTTGAACACAGGCAAATACGACAATGAATTATTGCTGGGCTTTGAATTGATCGCAGCCATGATAGATGGCTGGAAAGCGGGCTTTTATACACCAACCAGCGAACAGTTGTTGATGTTGTGGCGGTGGATTGTGTCAGCCTCATTTGTGCAAGAGCAAATAGACAGAAATGGCACCCGTGAAGTTGATAACGGCAAGGGGGGCACTGATACGGCAGCTATCTACGTTAATGGTGCAGCGGCAATCACGGTATACCCATTCGCAGAACGCATAATGTTATTAACCCGGTGTGCAAATACCCATACTCCCATCATGCAGCATAATTAATTTGGGGGTGCAGAAAAAAGCGAGCAACATGTTTATTTCTTCTTTGCAGCTTCCTGAGATGACTTTTTGTCTTTTTTTCTAATTCTTGCTGATTTCTTGCGGGCGATGAGTGGCGAAGAGCACTTTTCAAATCGCCATTAAGGTA